>PWYM01000236.1 GCA_003567855.1 Gammaproteobacteria bacterium
ATGGCCATAACCACCGACGAGCCGGGCCACTTCGACCGCATGCGCCGCGACGCGGAGCTTCGTATCCGCAACGGTACCGCGAACGCGGCCCGCGGCGGCGCGCTGGGCTCCGATGCGCTGAGCCTGCTGTACGGACTGGCAAGCAACCCGGCAACCGCTGACGATGCGCTGAAACTGCTGCACGAAATGCAGGTGCACCAGGTCGAACTTGACCTGCAGCACCGCGAGATGACGACCCAGGAACAACAGATGGGCGAAGCACTCGCGCACTACAGGGCGCTGTTCGAGTTTGCACCGGTCGCCTACCTCGTCCTCACGCTCAAGGGTGACGTCATGGAGGCCAACGCCGAAGCGGCCAACCTGTTGGCCATGAATCGCTGCGACATGGCGGGTTGCAGGATCACGAACCTGGTGTCTGCCGACAACCAGCTGGCGCTGAGCGGACTGATGAAACGCCTGAACAACGGCGAAGCCCGCACGCACTGCCACCTGCGCATCAGCAATGGTGAAGGTGCAGTGCTTGCGCTGCAGCTGTCGGCCAGCGTCTCCCCCGGTGGCACGGCAGTGCTCGCGGTGCTGTCCGACCAGGGCAACAAATAGCGCACCAGGCGCCCGGGCCGCACCGGTTGCCCGCTGCCCGGCACGAGGCGTCCCGCAGCATGAGCACCCCCGCCCCTCCCGGAATTCCCACGTCTCCCGCCGCCGGGCCCCGCATCGTCGGCGTCGGCGCATCGGCGGGCGGGCTGGACGCACTCGAGCAGTTCCTCGGCCATGTGCCGATGAAAAGCGGCATGGCTTACGTGGTTGTCCAGCATCTGGACCCGACACACAAGGCGATGCTCAGCGAGCTGCTGCAACGGGTCACCCGGATGCCTGTGCGTGAAGCGCTGCAGGGGATGACGGTTGAAGCCGACTGTGTCTACGTGATCCCGCCGAATACCGAGTTGCGGGTCAGCGGTGACACCCTTCAGCTCGCCCACCCCGCCGAACCGCGCGGACTGAGACTCCCGGTCGACGTGCTGTTTTCGTCGCTGGCCAGTGCCCAGGGCGAGCGCGCCGTCGCGGTGGTGCTCTCCGGCATGGGCGCCGACGGCACGCTGGGCATGCAGGCGGTCAAGGCCGTCGGCGGGCTCACCGCGGCACAGACACCGGAGTCTTCACAGTTCGACTCGATGCCCCGCAGCGCGATTGCCGCCGGGTGCGTCGACATCATCGCCTCAGCGGCGCAGCTGCCCGCAAGAATCGTCGCTTTCGCCGACCAACTGCCCAAGCCCGACGGCAGCCCGGATTCGCAGGAGATGTCCTTACCGCCGGCGGCTCCGATGGAGCAGATCATCCATCTGCTCCAGGCCCACACCGGACACGACTTCTCGCTGTACAAGGTCAGCACCCTGCTGCGACGCATTGAGCGACGCATGATCATCCACAGGCTCACGAGCCACGACACGTACGCTGACTTCCTTGCACGCAACCCGCACGAGATCGAGCTGCTGTTCAAGGAGCTGCTGATCGGCGTGACCGAATTCTTTCGCGATCCGGCGACGTGGCAGCATCTTGGCGATGTCGCACTGCCGGACCTGCTGGCCAGTCGCGACACCCGGCGCGACCTGCGCGCGTGGGTCGTTGGATGCTCGACGGGGGAGGAAGCGTACTCACTCGCGATACTCTTCAGGGAGACGGTCGAAAAGCTCTCCGACGCCGATGGATTCAGCCTGCAGATCTTTGCGTCGGACCTGAGCCCCGACGCCATTGCCACGGCGCGACGCGGCAGGTATCCGCTGTCCATCAGCGATCACGTCTCGGCCGACCGCCTGTCGCGATTCTTCAGTGCACATGACACCTGCTACGAGGTGAACGAATCCATCCGCGACATGGTGCTGTTTGCGCAGCACGATGTGATTCTTGACCCGCCGTTCACCCGGCTTGACATCGTCAGCTGCCGAAACCTGCTGATTTACTTCGATACCGCGCTGCAGCGGCGGCTGGTGCCGCTGTTTCACTACTGCCTGAAACCCGACGGCATCCTGTTCCTCGGTACCTCCGAGTCCGTCGGCGCCTTCGGTCATCTGTTTTCGCCGATTCACGCCAAGCATCGCCTGTACCGGCGCGAGAATGTCGTCTCGATCGGTGGACCGGACTTTCTGCTGCGATCATTCCCGCCCCTGTCGAGCAAAAGCAAGGAGCTGCACGTGCCGCCTACCGACGAACCCCGCCGCGACGCCGACAACCTCCAGAGCGCCGCCGACGAACTCCTGCTGCAGGTGTACGCGCCGGCCGCCGTGGTCGTCAACGGCGATGGCGACATTGTCTACATCAGCGGTCGTACCGGCCGGTACCTGGAGCCTGCCGCCGGCAAGGCCAACTGGAATTTCCATGCGATGGTCCGCGAAGACCTGCGCTCGCCGCTGGCCACCGCGCTCCGGCAGGCGGCCGTGCACACCGAGCCGGTGCAGCTGCACGGCCTGCGGGCGCGCTCATCGGACGGTGAGCATCGCGTCGACGTGACCGTTCAGGCGGTGCGCGCGCCGACCGCGCTCGAGGGCATGACGATGGTGGTCTTTCGCGAAGTGGCGCCGCACGCGTCACAGCCGAATGACGATACCGCACCCACCCCGCCCGCGAGTGCACGTACTGCCGAAATCCAGGGTTACCAGGATGAAATCGTCAGTCTCCGGGAGAAAGCACACGCGTCGCGCGAGGAGCTGCAGTCCACCAACGAGGAACTGCAGTCGACCAACGAGGAGCTGCAGTCCACCAACGAGGAGCTGACGACCTCGAAGGAGGAAATGCAGTCGATGAACGAGGAGTTGCAGACCATCAACAACGAACTCCAGACCAAGCTCGACGACCTGGCATTGGCGCAGAGTGACATGAAGAACGTCCTGAACAGCGTCGATATCGCCATCCTGTTCCTGGACCAGCAGCTCAATGTCCGGCGCTACACTGATCGGGCTGCGAAGATCATCAAGCTGCGCGAAAGCGACGTCGGCCGCCCGCTGAGCGACCTTACGACGAGCCTGCAGTATCCGGCCCTGCATGACGATGCCACGGAGACCCTGCGCACGCTGGTGCCCACGGAGAAGCAGATACTTGCCGATGACGAGCGCTGGTTCTCGGTGCGCATCATGCCTTACAGAAGGCTCGACAATCTGATCGACGGCGTCGTGATTACGCTGGTCGACATCACCAAGACGAAGCAACTCGAGTCGGATCTGCGCAACGATGTGGATGGCCCAGCGTGACTCGGCTGGGCGGCTCATGCGAACGCCCAGTGAGCACACTGCCGGCGGGCCAATGCCGATCGCATTGTGCCTTGATGATCGCATAGCATTCGCAACTGCGCGCGTCGAGCTCGGCCCGATCCAGAATCACGATTTTCCCGCGGCTATAGTCGATCACGCCGAGCCTTCTCAGTTCTCCGGCGGCAGCGGTTACGCCTTCCCTGCGCACACCCAGCAGCTCGGCAATCGTGCTGTGCGTCAAGGCAAGTCTGTTGCCACCAAGGCGATCACTGGACATCAGCAGTTTGCGGCAGAGCTGCTGTTCTATGGAATGATATCGATTGCAAATCACCGCCTGGCCCATCTGGGCGATCATGGACTGCATGTAACGCAGAATCTGCCAGCGCATATCGTCGCGGCAGTTGAACGCATCTCTCAAGAGCCGCATGGGCACGCGAAAGGCCGTGCCCGCGCACTGCACTTTCGCGTGCAGGTAAGGGTTTCTCCACCCAATGAGCCCCTCGAGGCCAACAACACCCTCGCTGCCAACAATCCCGATCTCCGCGGCTTTGCCGCTTTCGATCACGGACAGCACGGAGATCAGGGCATCGTTCGGAAACAGGACGCAGGCGTCGGCGTTGTGCGTGGGATGAAGGATCGCGCCGGCGGGCAGGTCCACGCGCAGGATATGGCCGGCGATTCGGTCACCTATTCCTGCCAATAGTACGGACAGCAGCTCGTTTTGACGCACCGCGTGAGTGTCAACTTTCGGGAGGGTGGCATTCATGGGTGGCTCTCGTGTGCAGGGGTCTTGTCAGACTCCAGTGCAAGGAGCGGGCCAGACGCGGACGCGTCCGCGAAAGGCCTTCGGAGGGCACGTCCTTCGTGTCCTGCGAGGGACAAATTACAAACGCATCCGTAAATCTGTCCCCGGCGCCCGGTTGCACGTTCCGACCTACGTCGAGGTCGCGCTCCCGGGACGCGTCATTCGCATGCTGCCGGGGACGCGGCCCGCGATCCGCGTCGGGCGAAAACACCGCACTGACTTCCGGACACTGGTGCTGGTAGTCGATGACCGCCTTCTTCAATGCGCCGAAAGCCTGGCGGTCCGGCGGGTGCCAGAAGAACGGGGAGGCACGGCGAACGGCAGGCTCACCGAGACCGTTGACCGCATTGCCGGAGATCTCCGGCATGTGCCGGGTGAAACGCGGGCCGGGTGATCGGGAGGGAGGTTGACTCATGTCATCCGGCGCTTCAATGCACTGCCGACCTTCAGCAGCGCGGCGCCGATGCCGACCTGTTCGCGCTGCCGGATCACTTCCGTGACCACCCGTGACTGGCGCGCCGACACGCCACCCTTGAGCTTGCGCGCGAATCCCCAGCCATGATCCAGCCTGAATTCGCCGTAGCCCGGATGTTCGCTGACCAGCAGGTCGAATACCTTGCGCACCTGCGGCATCTCGTACTGCACACGCGGCATCGCCTTGACCCACGGTTCATCCTGCAACGTGGGGCTCTTGGCATAGCTCCAGTTCATGTCATCGAGGATCAGCAGGCCGCCGTCATTCAACAACTTGTCGACCAGGAAAAACGCAAAACCATCGGTATCCCAGTTGTGGGCGCCGTCGAGGTAACAGAAATCGAAAGACGGGCGCGGATCCCGCTCGAGCATTTCCATCAGTCGCCAGGTGTAAGACGTTTCCTCGTAGTACAGCGTCACGAACTCCTGGAGGCCCAGCCGGTCGAGCAGCTGGTCGGCATTGGGCTCGAGGTCGCGCGCGGAGGTCAGGTCGATCGACGTGATGTGGCCCCCGCCCGCCTCCTGGAGTGCACCTGCCATGTAGCAGGTCGAGACGCCATGCTTGAAGCCGAGTTCGAGCGCGGAGTCGGGCTTCTCCTCCATGACGATGGAAGTGATGTGAGCAGCTTCCCGGGTATTCATCCACGGAATCCCGTCTACAACTTCGGCGATCTGTTCAAGCTTCATTCACTGGTCTCTGTTGGTGGCGTGGCGTCCGGACAACGCATATCGGTCACGGCCCGGTTCGTCACGGTACGTTTGCACACTTCGTAGCGGTTGATCCCGATCCAGGGAATTCCTGGCGTGCCCCTTGGTGTCATGGTTTTAACCCAGCTCCATGAGAACTTCACTATCTCACTGGGAGGTGTAGAGCGTGAACCCGACCACACCGCCCGCTTCCGTGAGCGGGCGAACGATGCGCGCACACTCGCCCATCGGGGTTCCACGTTTCGGTGCGATGACGCGCATACAAAGTGGAATCCCAACGGTGCGGTCGATCTCCGAACGAGCGATCCCCTGGCGTCATTGCGGATCGAGCGGTTGCCGACACCGTCCGGATCGCCCAGCAGCAAAGGCCGGCCTGGAACGTGCGAAGGAATTCGATCCGGCGGTCCAGCGGGATCATTCGAAGCCATCAAGGAAACCGCGCGTACGCCGTCGGCAGGATGGAAAGTTCGGCTGGTTGGCTCTATGGCTGATCGGTATCCCGGTGCCAGTCCTGCTGATCTTTTTCGTGCTCCGCGCGTGTACCTGAAGCGGACCGGAGCCAGGGTTAAGTTGGGCACCGAACCGAATTTAATCAGAAACTCTCTTAGGCTTGGTCCGGCACTTTCCACCAACCTTCACAGGACATCGAAACATGAAGACATTCAAGAAAATCGCCGCATGCGCCTTGATCGGCCCAATGACGCTTGGCGCGGCCTCGGTCTACGCCCATGCCGACACCCCTGACCGTACACAAGACCCGTATGAGGCGCAGCGACCCGCTGATGAGCGTCGCGGTGCGGACGAGTCACAACGTCCGGGCATGAGCCAGACGGATCGTTCCTACCAGGCGGACCGGATGGATCACGCGCACCAGGATGCCAGCAAAGAGAAGCTGACGCGCGCACCGGACAATGCGTTCCACGCGCAGTCGCTGATCGGTCAGGACATCAAGTCACAGACGGGTGACAGTAACATCGGCACCGTCAATGACCTGCTCATCAATGAAGATGGCGAGGTCGTGGCCTTGATCGTGGGCGTGGGTGGCATGCTCGGCATCGGAGAAAAGGATGTCGCGATTCGCTGGGACTCAATCCAGCACCGCCGAGACGATGAGGGTTACAGTCACTTCACCACCAGCATGACGGAGTCCTCGCTAGAGGAAGCTCCGGAATACGACCGCGACGCCAAGTAAGCCGTCGACGTCAGTGACAAGGTCGCATTCTGAACGAAGAAGCGGCATGACAGCAGGGGCCGTCGGCCCCTGCTTTTTTCCGCCGGCGTGGAGCAGGGGTCAGTCGATGTCGATTGACAGTATCTGCCGTCAGCGAAGGGTCAACATCACGCCTGGAGCGAATGCAATGAACGAACGACACGACCGGAAATCCCAAGACAAGGGCAACGCCTTTCCGGATAACACCAGTACCCGGGACCCTGCCAAGAACCGTCCGACACCTCGCCGCGTCGACGATGAGCGTCAGCAGGACGACATCGCCAGGAAACGACAGCCCGCGCGGTGATCTTCTGACCGGAGATCGAGTTGAATCGGACCGCTGCCGTCGTCAACCCCGGCGCCCGGCAGCTCTCCGGCATCTTCGCCGGACGGATCGGATGAAGTGTCCGCGGTCATCGTCCTTGGGCTTGCGCCATACAGCAGTTGAACGCCGCGAAAGTCACCGGGCTGCAGGTCGCGGTACTGCTCGCTGTAACGGAACGACATGACCTGGCCCGAAGGGCTGGGATGATCCAGCCCGATCGCATGGCCGATCTCGTGGACGAGCGTGTAGCGGATATCGTAGACGTCGGTATCGCCGTCAAAACCGACTTTCCATCGCTGTTGGGGGTTCAGGCAGATCAGTGCCTGGTCGATGGCTTTTACGCCGTCATGGCTGCCGGGCTGATACTGGACGTTGGCATAGGCGCGACCGACGGGCCGACCCTGGGCGCCGATCAGGATATCCGCTCGTTCGGGGTCGTCGACGCGATCGAAGCTGATGTCGGCCGCCTCCTCCCAGACCCGGAATGCGGCGGCGGCCTCGTCCTCGAGCGTCGACAGGGCAATGCCGTGGCCGGCGGCGAGGCCCTCCAGAGGCACGAGCACGCGGCAATTGCGTGCCCCGTCAAAGCGCCTTGGCGCATCGACGAAGGCGTACCGCACCGTCGCCCCGACCCCGAGTGCGCGGTCGCCCCACTTCACGTGGTGACCATTGAGCTTCAGCAGCCTGAAGCTGTCATCGGCGCCGTTGGCTTCGCTGGCAATGCCCATTGCGAAGGGCCAGACCAGGGCCAGCCCGATCACGGCACTCACGCGGATTGCGGTCCTGCTCAAATGCCTCGCTCCCACCTTGCGCTGCTACGGGGCACGCCTTTCCTGTCCGGACGGTCCGGACTATAACGGACTCGCGCCTGCAGATTCGTGGTGCGGCGTCGCAAAAACCGGACGCGGCCACCGGGCCCGGGCGACAGGACCGTGGTCCGGCGTGCCGGGGGTCCGGGCAGGCAGATCCACCGCCGGGGCCATCGGATACCTGCGGCCTGGCGGAACGCCAAGGGCATTGACAATCATTCTCATTTGTATTTAGATGACTTCCAGAGGTGAAGTCATGTACGTATGCATCTGCCAAGCCGTGACCGACCACGACATCCGCGAGGCTGCAGCCGCCGGCGCGAGGTCGATCGACGACCTGCGCGACAACCTGGGCGTCTCGGCCTTCTGCGGGTCCTGCGCACCGGTCGCGCGTTCGGTGCTTGACGCCTGCGCGGGCGGTGATGCCGCCGTGCGGGCCGCCGCCCCGCAGGCAGATCCGCTGGCCGTCGCGGCCGGCTCAGCCGCCCCCTCCCCGCACTTCCCCGGCGAGCCGGTCGTGTTTCCCGCGGGCTGGTTCACCCCGGCCACCCGCACGGCCTGACGCCTCTGTCGTTCATCGCGCCCGCCCTGTCGCGGGCGCACATTTTTTCTTTGTCGTCCCGGCGCACGGCGCTTTCGCGCGCGCCGGTCACCCACGTTTGCCCGCGCGCCGGTCATCACCGATCATGGGCGGGCATCCACGAACCCTGGAGTCACGCATGAAGGGCGATAAGGAAGTCATCCTGCACCTGAACCGCGTTCTGAAGAACGAACTCACGGCGATCAACCAGTACTTCCTGCATTCCCGGATGCTCAAGGACTGGGGTCTGCACAAGCTCGGCGACTACGAATACAGCGAGTCCATCGACGAGATGAAGCACGCCGACCGCATCATCGAGCGCGTGCTGTTCCTCGAGGCGCTGCCGAACCTTCAGGACCTCGGCAAGCTGATGATCGGCCAGGACGTGCGCGAAATCCTCGAATGCGACCTGAAGCTCGAGATGGTCGCGATCCCGGATCTGCGCGCCGGCATCTCGTACTGCGAGCAGGTCGGCGACTACGTCACGCGCGATCTTCTGGCGAGCATCCTCGCAAGCGAGGAGGAACACGTCGACTTCCTCGAGACCCAGCTGCAGCTCATCGACCGGGTCGGCATCCAGAATTACCAGCAGTCGCAGATGACGCCGGGCGGGGACGGCTGACCCACGGGGGCCCCTGCCCGCGGGAATACCTGTCAGACGGGTGCGCCGCGAAGCGCCGGCCGGCGCGCGCGGCCTGCCCGCGTACTCAACACGGGCGCGCGGCGCGAAACGACCACCAGCGGTTCAGGCCGAAATTCCAGAACGACACCAGCAGCGTCGCGAGCACCTGCGCGTAGAGGTAGTGCAGCCCGCCCACGTAGAGCAGCAGCGCGAAGATGCCGGCGTTGAGCGCGAGCCCGGACACCATCACGAGCATGAACCGCCCGGCGGCGTCCACGTGGCGCTCGGTGCTCGAGAAGGTCCAGAAATAATTCAGCAGGTAGCTCAGCACCGAGCTCAACGCGTAGCCGATCGTCGTCGAGAGCGTCGCCTCGAGCCGCGCGCCCTCGACGAGCAGCGCGAGCAGCCCCCAGTGGAAACCGGTGCTGACGGCGCCTACGACCCCGTAACGCACGTAGTCGTGCGCGACCTGCCCGATCGGCTCGCGCATGAGCCGGTGCGTGGCGGTCGTATCGCCGTCGTGATCCCCTGCAGCGCGCGTGCGTCCCGCCATACCTCCCCTGTCCGGCTGGCTGCCGGCCGTCCGTGCCAGAATGCAGCTCTCACTCTAGCCCAGCCTGCACGGGGCCGTCTGCATGGAACAGTTCAAAAGCACACACGGCGCTGACGACCACCCGGTCATGATCGCCGCTGATGCCGCACTCGCGCTGGTCCGCGCGCACACGCCCACCCTGCCCGCGCGTGATGTCGCGCTGGACGCGGCCGCGGGCGCCGTCGCCGCCGCGACGGTGCGCGCGCCGGGGCCGCTGCAGCCCTTCGACAACTCGGCGATGGACGGCTACGCGGTGCGCGCGGGCGAACTCGCCGGCGCCACCGACGCGGACCCGGTGCGATTGCCGTTACGCGGCCACACCGCCGCCGGGCCGGTCGTCGCCGAACGCGCACCCGACACGCCGGGTGCGTGGGAGATCATGACCGGTGCGCCGGTGCCCGCCGGTTTCGACGCGGTGGTGCCGGTCGAGCGCACCGCGCGCGACGGCGACGCCGTGGTGTTCACCGCGCCACCCGAGGCCGGCGCCAACATCCGCCGCGCCGGCGAGGATTACGCGGCCGGCGACCCGGTCGTCGACGCCGGTGACTGGCTGACGCCTGAGCGGATGATGGCGCTGCATGCACACGGTGTCGCGACGCTTGCAGTACGCCGCGCACCACGCGTCGCGGTGATCGCAACCGGTGCGGAACTCGTCAGCGACCCCGGCCGCGCGCTGCGCCCCGGCGAGATCCGCGACTCCAACCGCCCCTACCTCGTCGACTGGCTGCGCGCGGCCGGCATCACCGTGTCCCATGCGGTCACCGTCGGTGACGACCCCGCGGTGTTCGCGCGCGAACTCGACGCGGCTCTCGCGACCGGCCCCGACGTGGTACTGACCAGCGGCGCGGTGTCCGCTGGCGTGCATGATTTCATCCCCGCCGCGCTGCTCGCGGCCGGCGCGACGATCCGCTTCCACAAGGCGCAGATCCGCCCGGCCAAGCCGCTGCTGTTCGCCACGCTGCCCGGCGGCGCCGCGTGCTTCGGGCTGCCGGGCAACCCGCTGTCGGTTGCGGTGGGCCTGCGTTTTTTCGCCACCGCGTGCCTGCGCACCCTGTGGGGCCTCCCGCCTGAGCGGTTCGCACGGGCGCGGCTCGCGAACGCGTGGCGCAAGCCCGAGGCGATGACCTTCTACGGCAAGGGCCGCATCAACACCGACGATGACGGCCGCCTGGTCGCGACGATGCTCGACGGCCAGCAGTCGTTTCGCATCCGTCCGCTGACGCAGGCCAACGGCTGGATCGTGCTGCCGCCGGGTGAGCACGAGGTCGCCGCCGGCCGCGTCGTCGAGGTGGCCTCGCTCGACGCGGACTGGCGGCGGTAACGCGCACTCAGGCCGTGCAGCGCCTGCGACGACGCACGAGCAGCGCCATGCCGGCGGCCAGTACGAGCAGCACGAGCGTCGCATCGGGCGTACGGCCCGGGTCGGCGATCGTGCAGCCGCCGCCGGAGCCCGATGGCGGCGCCGCGTCGTCGTCGGGGCCGAGGTCGACCGTGAAGCTCGCCTCGGTGACCGTCGAAGTCGTCCAGCCGTCCTTGAACGCCGCGGCCCGGATCACGATGTTGCCGTCGCCGTCGGCGTCCTGTTCGAGCAGCGCGATGCCCTGGCCGGGGCTGACCGCCTCGTCGTCGCGCGTCGGGTCCGACCCGTCGGTCGTGAAGTGCACGCTGACGCCGCCCGACGGCAACCCCGGGACCTGCACGTCGACGCGATCGCCGGGTTGCGCCGTGGCGCCACCATCGAAAGCAAGCGCCGGCGCCTGCAGGGTCCATGCCGCGGCGCCGTCGATGTATAGCGAGGCCTCCCCGTTGCCAGGGCTGCGGGCCTGCACCGCGATGCGCACCGCGGTGTCGCCGGCAGCCGGCGTGACCGCGTCGGTGAACAGCGCCGTCCAGGTGTCGGCCGCGTCGAGCGCATGGTCGAACGCGTGCGTGAACGCCTCGTCGGGATGGGCGAGGCAGGCGTCGTGGTCGGCGAAGAACTCGACGCCGAGGCGCACGACCTCTTCCCCGTCGAAGGCGTCGTCCGTCCGCGCGTGCACCGCGAAATTGAAATCGGTGTTGTCGATGCTGCCGTCAAGTCCGGCCAACGGCAGACACTGCGCGAGCGTGCCATTGCCGAACTCGGCGGGC
>PWYM01000045.1 GCA_003567855.1 Gammaproteobacteria bacterium
AAATCGTAGACAACCAGCGCACGGCTCGCGCAGGCCTCGCCCATCAGCGCGAGCACTTCGTCACGCGTGTCCTCGTGAACGCCGGTGTATTCGACGACCAGCGTGTCGAAGTCGGTGCCCGCGGGCAGGCGCCGGCACGCATCGCGCTCGGTATGGACGGTGACGAGATCGAGGCCGCGCTGCGACGGTCCGGCGTTGAGCGCCGCGGCGACCCGCGGCCCGAACGCGCCGACGCGCACCGGTGACTGCCCCGTCTGCGGGCGTTGCGCGCGCACCAGCATGTCCTGTTCGAGCCGGCGGTTGAGCTCCTCGGTGGACAGCGACGCGACGTGACTGACCGGATGGCCGAGATCGACCAGCGACTTGATCAGCGACAGGCGCTGCACGTCTTCCTGGGTGTAGAGCCGCCGGCTGCCGCTGCCACGGCGCATCGTCTTGACCGCGCCGTAGCGGCGCTCCCACGCGCGCAGCGTCACCGGCGTGACGCCGGTCAGGCGCGACACCGCGCGAATCTCGTAACGAGGCTCGGATTCGGAGTGCATGTTCATGACCTGCTGCGGCGCGCAGCGCCGGCTCCCTGTCATTCGCCGACCGCGACGCGCAACTGCAGGCGCACACGCGACAGGCCCCCTGAAGGCGCGCGCGAGCGCGGCACGCCTGAGTAGCTGGCCCCCGGGGCCACCAGGGACGCCGGGGACAGGTGCGACAGGCCACTCCCTAACCGTATCGACACACGCCTGATAATGTATCACAGCCGCCGCGCGACGAACCCCCGCGCCCGCGCCGGACCCGTGGAGCACCCGATGCCTCGCAGTTTCTTCAAGCGCACCACGTTCGTCGTCGGCGATGCCGAGGCGGCGATGCAGTTCTACACGACGGTGTTCGGCCTGCGCGTGTGGTATGACAACGTGCTCGAGCCTGACGCCGACTTCCCGCCGGCGGCCCCCGCCGGCAGCCGCGCACGGCTCGTGATCCTGGAGGGCGAAGACCCCGTCATCGGCAAGCTTGCGTTCCTGCAGTACCTGGACGCACCACCGCCGGCGGCGCGCGTCATCGACCGCCAGCGCGTGCGCGAGGGCGACACCATCCTGGTGTTCGAGACCGACGACGTCGACGCGGTGGTCGCACGACTGCCTGGCACGGGGGCGACGCTGCATGCGGGCCCGAAGGACTGGGAGGTGCCGTCGGTGTCGGGCGAACACCGCATAGAGCTTCGCACCGCGTCGCTGTTCGACCCCAACGGGATCTACATCGAGGTCGGCACCAAGCGCGCCCCGCCACCGCCGTGAGCGGCGGCGCTCAGGCGGGAATCAGACCGGCAGGTTGATCGCGCACGGATCGGACGCGAGATCGCGACCGTAGCAGTGCAGCGTGATCGCGACGTCGCGGTCGGCGTTGTAGATGCGGTGCGGGCGGCTGACCCCGGGCTGCTCCCATGCGACCTCACCCGGGCAACAGCAGTGCGCGCCGGTGGCCAGCGCGCCGTAGCCGGGCTCGTAGTCATAGCGCTCGACGGTCGGGCGCCCGGTGAGCACGGCAACCGAACACCACGCCGAGTGACCATGCACCGGTGTGCCCTGGCCGGGCCGCCAGACCAGTGCCATCAGCGTGTAGCGCCCGCGCGGGTCACGGTGCAGCAGGTGGCGACGGTAGCCGTCGTCACCGGGGCGGCGCTGATGGGGCGCGAGCAGACCATTGACGCGCGCCAGCCCGGCAAGCAGCCCGGCCACGGCCTCCGGCACGTCGTGCAGCGGACGCGACTCGAGCAGTGCATCGACGCCGGCGACGAAACGCGACAGCGCCGGATGGCTCGCCGCCGGGACCGACGGCTGCGACTTCGCAGGCGCCGGCACAGGCCGGCGCTGAGGCCGCGGTGGCTGCAGGTGCAGATGCTGTTCCATGTGGCTCCGCCGTGAATATATGCGTATGGACACGATAACAGTCGCGGGGTAGAAACGCGTTGCAATCATTCTGCTGAATGCGCAGTATATTGGAAATATGTTCTAATATTTGAGGAATAAATGGCCGTGAATGGCCTCGATTCGAAGGATCAGCAAATCCTGGCGCTAATCCAGGAAGACGCGATGCTGCCCGTCAGCGAAATCGCCTCGCGCGTCGGGCTGTCGACGACGCCGTGCTGGCGGCGCATCCAGAAACTCGAGGATGCCGGCGTGATCCGCAAGCGCGTCGCGCTGCTCGACCGTGACCGGCTGAACGTGCCGGTGTCGGTGTTCGTCGCGGTCAAGACCAACCGCCACTCCATGGACTGGTTCGAACGCTTCGGCCACATGATCGAGTCGCTGCCGGAGATCGTCGAGGCCTACCGCATGAGCGGCGAGATCGACTACCTGCTGCGCGTGGTCGTACCCGACATAGCCGGCTACGATCGCATCTACAAGCGCATGATCGAGATGGTCGAATTCGCCGATGTCAGCTCCAGCTTCTCCATGGAAGAACTCAAGTACACCACCGCGCTGCCGCTGGACCATGCACCGCGTCGCTGAGGCCGGCCGGCGGTGGCTGGCGCCGACAGCAGTGGCGGCGGGC
>PWYM01000088.1 GCA_003567855.1 Gammaproteobacteria bacterium
CGTCCGCCGATGAACTCGACCCGCGTGATGTACGGTTCGGGCGCGCGGATGTACTGCTGGATCAGCGTGATGCCGTCGACCGGAGGTTCGAAGGCGTCGCTGTCGAGATAGCGCTCAAGCGCTGCGAGCGATTCGAACAGCTGCACGCCGAGGCCCTTGCCGGCGCGGTTGTGCTTGGTGATGAACGCGCCGTCGAAGCGGCGCGCGGCGTCGACGATCGCATCGCGGCCGATCGCGGCGACGGTCCGCGGGGTGCGGATCCCGTGGCGCTCCAGTGCGGCGTACTGGGCGACCTTGCTGATCTCGAGCTGCAGCGCGCGGCCGTTGTTGATCACCCGCCGGTCGTGCGCCTCCAGCCACGACAGCACCGCGGCGGTGTACTCCGGTGCATAGCGGTGCCCGCGGGTATGCGACGACGCACTCATGCGGTTGTAGAAGACACCGTCCGGCGGCGGCACCGAAAAATCCAGCGTGCCCTCCGACAGGAACCATTCCTCGAACGGCAGACGCTGCCCGGCAAAGGCCTCGCGAAGCGGCTCGACCCAAGCGTCGTTCTCGTGCAGTACGTGGATCGTGGACATGACGGCCTTCCGTGACCTGGCTGGACCTGCCAGCCTAGGGGCGCAGGGATCACCGCCAAAGACCGATCGCCACGGGTGATATAGCGTGGAGGAATGTCAGCCCACCAGTCGGTCAGGTCAGCGCGACGCCCCGATGCGCCCGAACCGGCGGGCCAGCAGGCTGCCGATGCCGAGAAAAGCGGCCAGCACCAGCAGCGGCAGCGTGTCAGCGACGCGCAGCTGCAGCACGTCGCCGTCGCGCTCTACGAGACCATGCACCGCCCAGGCATAGACGCCCCACTTGCCCGCAAGCCCGACGGCCGCGGCGAGCAGAAACACCAGCACGGGCAGCCGCAACAGGCCCGCGCCGAGGTTGATCGCCGCGTGCGGAAACCCCGGCAACACCCGCAGCGCACACTGCGACAGGAAATCACTGCGGCTGCGCAGCACCTGCAGCGTGCCGCTGTCGCGGATGCGTGCCTGCAGGTCCGCACCGAGGACGCGCGCCATGCGGTGCGCGCCGGCGGCACCGGCGACACTGCCGACGATCAGCAGCGCGGTCGCGACCAGCGGCGGGTGGAACGGCGCAATGAGCCAGAACACGAGACTGCCGGGCAGGCCGAGGCTGAACAGCAGTGCCTGTGCGGCAACCAGCATCGCGAGCGATACCGGATCGGTCGCGATCGCACGCCCCCAGTCGAGCAGCTCGCCGCGGTCGACGGGTTCGAGCCATGCAACCGTGACGGCCACTGCGACCAGCACCCCCAGCGCCACCAGCCGCCAGCGCCGTATCGCGGCGCGCGTGCCGCGCGGCATCACCGGTCGTTGGCGTGACTCACGCACGGGCTCATGCGGCGGCTTTGCGCCACGCCTCGAGAATCTGCGCGCCGGTCGCCGGCCACACGCCGTCGTGGCCGACGATGTGCTCGAGCAGCCCGGCGAGCGCCCGGATTCGAAACGGCAGCCCGGTGATGTAGGGCGTCAGCGGCAGACACAGTATGCGCCCGCCGTGTTCTCCGGCCTCGCGGTAGAGCCGGTCGAATGCGTCGCGAATCTGCTCCACGTACGCGTCTTCGCTCTGGTGGTAGTCGATGAGGATCTTGCGGTCGGAGAACTGCGTGTTGTGCGGCATCGCCCACAGCGTACCGTCGGCCACGTTCATGCGGTAGGGCAGGTCATCGTTGATCCAGTCACAGACGTACTCGATGCCCTGCTCGGCGACCAGGTCCGGCGTTGCGAAGGACTCGTGCTGTGCCGGTGACAGCCAGCCGGTGACGGGCTGCCCCGACAGGCGGCGCAGCGCCTCGAGCGTGCGCCTGACCAGCGCGCGTTCGTCATCGGCCGACAGGCCGCTGTGGTGCAGGCTGTCCATGTCATAGCCGTGCGCGATGACCTCGTGGCCGCGTGCGACCACGTCCTCGAGCAGCACCGGGTAACGCTCGGCGACGGCGGCATTGACGGCGACCGACGCGGGAATACCGAGTGAATCGAAGACTTTCAGCAGTCGATAGATGCCGACCCGGTTGCCATAGTCACGCGTGGTGTAGTGGCGGAAATCCGGGTACGGCGTGACCATGCTGCCCGGCGCCTTGAACGGCTGCCCGGTCGGGTTCAGCGGGAAGAACTCGAGCGCCGGCACGACCCACAGCGCAACGCGCTTGCCGCCCGGCCACTCGACCCTGGGGCGCTCGAAGCCGTGCGCCCACGTGTAGCGGTCGTGGTCCATGCCGTGGCGGCGCCACGGATACTCGAGGTAGTCGTCGGGCAGGCTCATCGGGCGCCCTCCCCGTCCGCCATCTTCAGCGATTCGGCGATGCGGTCGTAGCAGTGCTCGTGATAGTACGCGGCGATCTCGCGTGCGGTCGTCACCCAGACGCCGTCATGGCCGGTGATGTACTCGAGTGCCTCGGCGAAGGCGTCGATGCGGTGCGCCTGGCCGACGAGGTAGGCGTGCAGCGGGATGCACATCACCGTGCCCGACTCCGC
>PWYM01000214.1 GCA_003567855.1 Gammaproteobacteria bacterium
CGCGGTAGCGCGCGATGCCGTGGCGCGCCTCGTACAGCGAGGCCTCGCCGTGCGGGTACGCGAGCCAGTAGCTCAGCGGCACGCGGTGGCGGCGGCACGCGAGCACCGCGAGCAGTGCGGCGAGGTACTTGTCCTTGACCTGCACGACGTCGTAGCCGCCGCGGCGCACGCGCCCGAACAGCCGCAGGTCGTTGCGAAAATCCAGCCAGTACTTGCGAAGCCGCCGCAGGCGGCTGTGCCCGTCGTCGGTGCGCGCGATCCATGCGCGGCCGCCGGCATAGGCGTGCGCGCCGTCGGCGCCGGGCGCGTCGGCAGGGTAATCCGATTCGCGCTCGGCCTGCACCAGCCAGTCGACGACGTGGCCGCGCGCGGCGAGTTCGCGGCCGAACAGCAGCCGCGCGGCGGGGCGGAACGGCGGGAACTTGTCCGACGTGACCAGCAGGATGCGAAGCGGCCGGCGTTCGCCACTGTGGTCAGCGCAGTGCAAGTGTGCGTGCCTCTTCGTAGACGGGCATGCATTCGGTGTCGAGCAACGCACGGTGCTGCTCGTGGAAGCGGTCGGCCTTGGCGAGGCTGCCGGCGTGCAGCGCGGCGCCGAAGTCGTCGCACCACTGTGCACCGATGAACGCATACACCTGCGGCAGCTGCGTGGCGCGTTCGACGACCAGCCGGTCGTAGTCGAGCACGAGCAGTCGCCCGGCCGGCAGTCGCCGGTGCAGCTCCAGCACCTGCGCGGTTTTCGCGGTGTAGCTCAGGCACGCCATGCGCAGCCTGGGCACCCCTAGCGTGCCGAAGCGCCGGTAGCAACGCAGGCCGGCGGCATCGAGGCGGGCGGCGCCGGTATGGCGGAAGAGCCGGCGCAGCGCGGCCCGCCGCCAGTTCGTCAGCATCGACAGCACCACCGACGCGGGGTTTCGCAGCACCCACAGCAGTCGATAGTCGTCGTGCTCGAGGTACTCGTGCCAGTGATCGTTCAGATACGTCGTCTGGAAGCAGTAGCGCCCCGCGGGGCGGTGTTCGACCGCGCCGGAGAGGATCAGCGCAGCGTCAAGTTCATCGTCGTGCCCGACCTGGAAGTCGACCATCCCGGCGGTGGATGTGATCAGTCGTGACAGCGCGGTCGTCCCGGAACGCTGGCAGCCGGCCACGAGCACGCAGTCGGCGAACGCGTCGAGGCGTGCCAGCAGCGGTCGGCCGCTGCGATGCACGTGGCGCTCGAACTGCGCCCAGGTGCGCACCGCGACCGGCAGTGGCGCGACGGCCTGCGGCGCCGCTTCGTCGCGGGTGACGTGCGTCGTGAAGTCGCCGGCGTGCATCAGGCAGCCGCCCGACGCAGGTCGAGCGCCTCCTGGTAGACGGCGAGGTAGCGTTCGGCGACCGCGCGCCACGTGAAACCCGACGCGGTGGAGTGCGCGCCGGCGCGCATCCGCGCGAGCAGCTCGGGCCGGGCGAGCGCATCGATGACGGTGCGCGCCATCGCGACGGGGTCCGCCGGCGGTACGAGCAGGCCGTTGCGCCCGTCGCAGATCACGTCGGTGTTGCCCGAGATCGACGTCGCGACCACCGGCAGGCCGGCGGCCATCGCCTCGAGCACCGCCAGCGACAGCCCCTCGGCATTGCTGTCGATGCCGGCCGACAGGTAGAGCGCCGCGCTGCACAGCAGGGCCGCAAGCGGGTCTTCGGGTGGAACGCCATCGCCGGTGCCCGGCGAAGACGAGTCGCGCAGCAGCACCTGCGTGGGTGGTGGCAGCCCGCCGGTCAGCACGACCCGGTCCTGCATCGCGAGCGATTCGATCAGCGGGCGCAGCGCGTCGGTGCCTTCACCGACGAGCACCAGGCGTGCACTCGGCTCGGCCTTGACGATCGAGGGCATCGCGCGCACGAGATGGTCCTGCCCCTTGCGCGGCTTGTAGCGCCCGATGCTGACCAGCAGTCGCGAGTCATCCGGGACGCCGAGCCAGTCGAATACGCGCGGGTCCGGCGCGCGCAGAAAGCGGCCTGCGTCCACCCCGTTGGGGATCAGCGGCACGCGCGCGCGGTCGACGCCGACGTCGAGGATCGCGGTGCGGATGTGGGTGCTGATCGCGGTGACGCGCTCGGCGCTGCGCAGCGCCAGCGTGATCTTGCGGTCGAGCTCGGGGTCGAGACGCAGGCCGTGCCCGATCTCCGGGATCCGGTTGATGTCGTTGCCGTGCGGCGTGATCACGATCGGCGTGCCACGCGCGCCGCGCACGCGCAGCGCGTTCCAGCCGCACGGGTAGGTGCTGTGGGCGTGGATCACGTCGCCGTCCCACAGCGCCATGTCGAGCCGAAGGCTGGTGCGCGCGACCTGCTCGGGGAACAGTCCGCGCAGCGTTGGCCACCGGTGCAGCGGGTAGTGCGGTCGTACGTTGCGGTGGCGCCAGAACCCTGACGGGCCGACCACGCGCACGCCGTGGCCCAGCGCCTGCAGTTCGGCGGCGAGGTAGTGCACGACGAACTCGCGCCCGCCGAGCGACGGCAGGAAGCTGTTGACGTAGAGGACGACGTTCATCGTGC
>PWYM01000265.1 GCA_003567855.1 Gammaproteobacteria bacterium
CACCTCGAAGGCAAGCTCTTCGTCGACTATCTCTCCGACCTCAAGCGCACCCGCATCCGCAAACGCCTCGAGAAGCAGCGCCGCACGGCGCCGGCCGAAGCCGCCGGCCCCGCCTGAGTGACCCGGGCCGGCCTGCGGCGGACACGGGGGTGAGCGAGCGCCACCGGCTGATTTTTGCCGGCACGCCCGATTTTGCAGTGCCCTCACTGGCAGCACTGCTCGAAGGGCCGTGGGACGTGGTCGCGGTGCTCACCCAGCCCGACCGCCCCGCCGGCCGCGGCCGCCGGCCGCAGGCCTCACCCGTCAAACGCGCCGCCGAAGCGGCCTGCGTCCCGATACTGCAGCCCGAGACGCTGCGCGATGCGCAGGTGCTCGACCGGCTGCGCGCGCTCGCCCCGGATGCGTTCATCGTTGCCGCATACGGGCTACTGCTGCCGCAGGCGGCGCTCGACCTGCCGCCGCACGGCTGCGTGAACGTGCACGCGTCGCTGCTGCCGCGCTGGCGTGGCGCTGCGCCGATCCAGCGCGCGCTGCTCGCCGGCGACGCGCGCACCGGCATCAGCCTGATGCGGATGGTGCGTGCGCTCGATGCGGGGCCGGTGTATTCGCGCCATGCGCTCGACATCACCCCGGCCGACACCGGCGGTACGCTGCACGACCGCCTCGCCGCGCTCGGCGGTGACGCGCTGCGCGAGCGGCTGCCGGCGATCCTTGCGGGCGGCCTCAGCCCGGACCCGCAGGACGAGGCGGGCGTGACCTACGCGCCCAAGCTCGACAAGGCCGAAGCCCGCATCGACTGGCGCGATCCGGCGGCGGCCATCGCGCGCCAGGTGCGCGCCTTCAACCCCTGGCCGGTCGCGGAAACCTCGCTCGACGACGTGCGGATCCGCATCTGGCGGGCGCGCGCGCTCGCGATGGCACACGACGCGCCGCCCGGCACGGTACTCGATGCACCCGCGGCGCTGCGCGTCGCCACCGGCGACGGCGTGCTCGAGATCGACGAGCTGCAGTGGCCCGGTCGGCGGCCGCTCGCCGCGGCGGCCTTCGTGCAGGGACGTCCGCTCGCCGGGACGCGGCTGACGTGAGCGCCGCCGCGGGTGCGGCGCTGCGCGCGGCCGCGGCGCGCACGGTCCACCGCATCGCGGCCGATGGCCGGCGTCTCGACACCGCGCTCGCGCCCGAGCTCGACGCCTTCGACGCGCGCGACCAGGCCCTGCTCAAGGCGCTGGTCCACGCCACCGTGCGCGGCTACCCGCGCGTCGCGCGCATCGTCGAAGAACTGCTTGCGCGGCCGATGCGCCCCCGCGACCGGGTCCTCGCGAGCCTCGCCGCGGTCGGCATCGCGCAGCTCGATACGCTGCGCATCCCCGAGCACGCGGCGGTGCACGCGACCGTCGACGCCTGCACCGCGCTCGGCCGCCCGCGCGCCCGCGGACTCGTCAACGCGCTGCTGCGCCGCTACCAGCGTGAGCGCGACGCGATCCATGCCCGGCTCGCCGACGACGTGGCGTTCGCGACCGCGCACCCGCGCTGGCTTGCCGCCGCGCTCGAGGCCGACTGGCCCGAGCGCTGGCGCGACATCTGCGCGGCCGGTAACGTCGAGCCGCCGCTGTGGTTGCGCGTCAACCGTCAGGTGCAGGGTCGCGATGCATACGCGGCGCGGCTCGCCGGCGCGGGGCTGACCGCCCACCCGCATCCCGAGGCGCCGGATGCGCTGTGCGTGGAGCCTGCGGTGCCGGTGTCGGCGCTGCCGGGCTTCGATGAAGGCGCGGTGTCGGTGCAGGACGCCGCCGCACAGCTGGCCGTGGAATGGCTCGCGCCGGCGCCGGGCCAGCGCATCCTCGACGCCTGCGCCGCACCCGGCGGCAAGACCGCGCACCTGCTCGAACGCGAGCCGGGCCTCGGGGAGGTCGTCGCCGTCGACATCGACGCGCGGCGGGTCTCGGAACTCGGACGTGGGCTCGAGCGTCTCAACCTGCGCGCGACGCTGCTCACCGCCGACGCGACCCGCCCGGCCGACTGGGCCGGAGGCCGGCGCTTCGACCGCATCCTGCTCGACGCGCCGTGTTCGGCGACCGGCGTCATCCGCCGGCACCCCGACGTGAAGCTGCTGCGTCGCGAGCGTGACCTCCCCGCATTGGCGCGCCTGCAGGGCCAGTTGCTCGATGCGCTGTGGCCGCTGCTCGCGCCCGGCGGCCGGCTCGTGTTCGCCACCTGCTCGGTGCTCAGGGTCGACAGCGAAGCGCCGCTTGCGGCATTCCTGCAACGCCGGCCCGACGCCCGGCCGGTGGCTCCCGGCGCGGCTATCCCGTCGGCACAGCGAAGAATTTTCCCGGGGGAGGCGAATATGGACGGCTTCTATTATGCTTGCCTGCAACACGTCGACTGACCACTTCCGCTGAGGGCCCGAATGGCGTTCCTCCACAGTCCACCATGCGCGGGTGCGCCTGCTCCGGGTCCGCGGGCATCCCTGCGCCGTTTGCTGCCAGCGCTGTTCCTGGCGGTGGTGTCCGTATGGGTGGTGCCGGTCGCGTCGGGCGCCGAGGGCCGCTTCGAGGTGCGCTCGGCCGAGGCCGAGCTGATCGACGGGGTCTACTACCTCGATGCGCGCGTGCAGTACCGGCTCAGCGCCGATGCGCTGGATGCGCTGGAAGCCGGCGTCGCGCTGACGCTCGAGCTGCAGATCGAGGTCAATCGCCAGCGCCGTCTGCTGCCCGACCAGAACGTCGCGAAGCTCACACAGGCCTACCAGCTCCAGTACCACGCGCTGTCGGACCGCTTCGTCGTGCGCAACCTCAACACCGGCGAGCAGGAGTCGTTCGCGACGCTGTTCGCGGCGCTGAACCAGCTCGGGCGTATCGTCGACCTGCCACTCATCGACGCCGCGCTGCTCGATGACGGCGGGCGCTACCGGGCGCGGATGCGCGCGGTGCTCGACACCCGCGCCTTCCCCGGGCCACTGCGCCTGCTCGTGTTCTGGGCCGACGGGTGGCGTATCGAGAGCGACTGGTACTCATGGCGACTGGACCGCTGAGGCGCCATCTCGTCACGCTGCTGATGGTGCTGGGCGCGGCACTGTGGTTCGCCGCGCTTCTGCTGCTCGCGCAGACCGCGCAGAGCCCGACGCAGTTCGACCGGCTCCAGAACTGGATCCTGCTCGTCAACGCCGCCGGCGTCGTCGTGCTGCTCGCGCTGATCATCGGCAGCCTCGCGCGGCTGGTGCGCGATTACCGGCGCCACGTCGCCGGTGCCCGGCTGAAGGCGCGCATGCTCGCGATGTTCGTCGTGCTCGCGGTGCTGCCCCTGGTGCTCGTCTACTACTACGCGGTGCAGTTCCTGAACCAGGGCATGGACAGCTGGTTCGACGTGGAGGTCGGCGCCGGGCTGGAGCGCGCGATAGAGCTGTCGCGGCTTTCTCTGGACATGCGCACGCGCGATTTTCTCGACCGCACGAACGCCATCGCCGACGAGCTCAGCGAGCTCGACGACATGTCGCTGGTAATGGCGCTGTCGCGACTGCGCCGCGAGCACGGTGCGCTGGAGGTCACGGTGTTCGGCCGCAGCAGCCGGATTATCGCGACCAGCGCCGCGGACCCGACGATCAGCGTGCCGTCGCTGCCCGCCGACGAGGCGCTGCTGCAGGTGCGCCAGCAGCGCCCGCACGTGAGCCTGGAGCCGGCGCCCGAGGGTGGCTACCACGTGCGGATCATGATGCGCCTGCCCGACTACGAGCCCGGTGCACCGCCGCGTACGCTGCAGGCGTTCTACCCGGTCGCGCCGCGGCTTGCGTCGCTCGCCGACAGCGTCGACGTCGCCTACACCCGCTACAGCGAGCTCGACTACCTGCGCACGCCGCTGAAGTACACCTTCACGCTCACGCTCACGCTGATCCTGCTGCTGTCACTGCTCGGCGCGGTGTATCTCGCGTTTTTCTTCGCGCGTCGGCTGGTGGCCCCGATCCAGGATCTCGTGGCCGGTACGCGCGCCGTTGCACAGGGTGACTTCGACACGCGACTGCCGGTGCCGGCGCGCGACGAGATCGGCTTCCTGGTCAACTCGTTCAACGACATGACCCGCGGACTCGCGCATGCGCGCGAAGAGGCCCGCGACAGCGCCGCGCGGCTCGAGAGCGCGCGCGCGAACCTCGAGGTGATCCTCGCTCGCCTGTCGACGGGCGTGATCGCGCTCGGACCGGACCGGCGCATTCGCATCGCCAACTCGGCGTCGGGCGCGATCCTCGGCGTCGCGAGCGAGACGCTGGCCGGGCATGCGTTGCAGCAGGCCGGTGATAACGCGCTGATGCAGCAGCTCGCCGAGGTCGTCGACAAGCGGCTCGACGCCGGCGAGTCGGAATGGCGCGAGGAGATCGTGCTGCGCGGCGAAGTCGGCCGTCGCATCCTGATGTGCGCGTGCACCGCGCTGCCCGCCGATCCCGGCGTGCCCGGCGGCCACGTGATCGTGTTCGACGACATCACCACGCTGCTGCAGGCGCAGCGCGACGCCGCGTGGGGCGAAGTCGCGCGCCGGCTCGCGCACGAGATCAAGAACCCGCTCACGCCCATCCAGCTTTCGGCCGAGCGCCTGCGCCGGCGCTACCTCGACCAGATGTCCGCCGAGGACGCCCAGCTGCTCGACCGGGCCACGCACACCATCGTGCAGCAGGTCGAGGCGATGAAGTCGATGGTCAATGCGTTCAGCGACTATGCGCGCGCACCCGACATTGACATCTCGAGCTTCGACGTCAACGAACTGATCGTCGAGGTCGTCGACCTCTACCGGGTGCAGGAGGCCCCCGCGCGGCTGCTCGTGCAGGCCGACTCGCGGCTCGGGCGCATCGAGGCCGACGTCAACCGCATCCGCCAGATCCTGCACAACCTGATCCGCAACGCGCTCGAGGCCATGGAGAGCCAGGCCGATGCTTCGATCCGCATCCGCACTCGCCTCGAAGACATCGGCGGCCAGCGTTTTGCCCGGATCACCGTCTCCGACAACGGCCCCGGCTTCCAGACGGAGCGCGCCGAACAGGTCTTCGACCCTTACGTGACGACCAAGCCCAAGGGCACCGGGCTGGGGCTTGCAATCGTCAAGAAACTCGTCGAGGAGCACGGCGGACGCATCGAGGCGGGAAACCGCAGGCATGGGGGAGCGCGGGTCAGTATACTGCTGCCTGTAGATGAGGCCGCCCGGGACACCACCGTATCCGGATCGTCGCGGCGAAAGGAACAGCGTAGGGAGCGGGCATGACGAGCGCACGGATCCTGGTCGTTGACGACGAAGCGGACATCCGCAACCTGATCCAGGAAATCCTTGACGAAGAGGGTTACGAGGTCGTGGTTGCCGCCGACGGCGAGCAGGCACGCGCCGCCGTGGCCGATGACGAGTTCGACCTCGTGCTGCTCGACATCTGGATGCCCGACGTGGACGGCATCACGCTGCTGCGCGAATGGTCGGAAAGCGATGCGCTGCGCTGCCCGGTGGTGATGATGTCCGGTCACGGCACCGTAGACACCGCGGTAGAGGCCACGCGGCTCGGCGCGGTCGACTTCATTGAAAAACCGCTGTCGCTGACCAAGCTGCTGCGCACCGTCGAGCGCGCGCTGGACGAGGCGCAGCGCCGGCGTGCGTCGCCGGGCCGCAACCTGCTCGCGACCATGCTGCTGCCGGTCGGGCGCAGCCGCACGATGCAGTCGCTGCGCGACGAGGTCCAGAAGCTCGCGCCACATGACGCGCCGGTGCTGATCACCGGCGAGCCGGGTACCGGTCGCGAGGCCTTCGCCCGCTACCTGCACTCGCAGAGCCCGCGTGCCAACGGCCCGCTGGTGGCCGTAGTCTCCACGTCGCTGACCCCGGAAACCGCCGAGCTGCAGCTCTTCGGCCAGGACCGCGACGCCGAGCGCCACCCCGGTTACCTGCAGCAGGCGGCCGGCGGCGTGCTGTTCATCAACGACGTCGCGAGCCTCGACGAAACCGCGCAGGGCCTGCTGTTGTCGGCGCTCGAGCTCGGCAGCTTCAAGCCCGTGGGCAGCAACCAGGCCGTGGCGCTGGACGTGCGCCTGGTGTGCTCGGCGTCGCCCGACTTCGACGCCGGCCATCCGGGCTTCCGCCAGGATCTCTATTCACACCTTAACGTGCTCACTCTGCGTGTGCCGCCGCTGCGCGAATACGCCGAAGACGTCCCCGAGCTGCTGCGTTACTACATCGACATGCTCATCGACGCCGAGGGCCTGCCGTTCCGGCGCTTCGGTGTCGCCGCGCAGAACCGCCTGCGCAACTACCCGTGGCCGGGCAACGTGCGCGAGCTTCGCAATCTCGTGCATCGGCTGCTGATTCTCGGCGGTGACGAGGAAATCTCGCTCGAGGAAATCGAAGCCCAGCTCGAGGATGCGGTCTCCGACAGCGAACCACTGGTCAAGCAGGATCTGCTGGCAATGCCTCTGCGCGAGGCGCGCGAGCATTTCGAGCGCGCCTACCTCCAACAGCAGCTCACGCTGTGCGGCGGCAAGGTCGGCCAGCTCGCCAAGCGCGTCGGCATGGAGCGCACCCATCTCTATCGCAAGCTGCGCTCGCTTGGCGTGGATTTCCGGCAGGCCTCCGACGACTGACGCCCGATCCGTCGGCGCTCAGTCCGGCATCCTGATCAGCAGCACCTCGACCTGCGCTTCGCGCAGCCGGTCGCGCACGCGGTTGAGGCGTTCGAGGTCGTCGAACGGCCCGATCCGTACCCGGTGGAAGGTGTCGCGGTCGATCTGCACGCGCTGGATTTCCGACTCGATGCCCTGCAGCGCCAGCGACGCCTTCATGCGGTCGGCGTCCTCGTAGCGCGAGAACGACCCGGCCTGCAGCACGTAGCGACCGGGTGCCTCCACCGCCTCCGGTGTACGGTCGGGACGTGCCGGGCCATCGGTTTCCGGTACGACGACCTCGAACTGCGGCAGCAGCTCGTAGAAGTCGAAACGACGGCCCGCAGGTTCCGCCGGCTGCGGCGTGATGACCTCGGTCGGCGGTTCGTCGACCACTGTCGCCGCGGGCTGCGGCGTTTCGGGGGTCGGCGCGTCACGGTGCTTGAGGTGGATCGCGACCGCGATCGCGAGCCCGACCGCGAGCCCGAACAGCATCCAGACCCAGCCGGGCGTCGACTGTGACTGGCGGCCGCGCCGCGATCGGGTCTTGCGCCTGCGACGTGTCGCCATCGCCTACATGCGCTCCGGTGCCGACACGCCGAGCAGCGCCAGCCCGTTGGCGACGACCTGGCGCAGCGCGATGCACAGCACCACCCGTGCATTGCGCTCGGCATCGTCATCGACGAGAAAGAGCCGGGCGTTGTACCAGGTGTGGAATTCGTTCGCGACGTCGCGCAGGTAGTGCACCACGCTGTGCGGCGCGCGGTTCACCGCGGCCAGTTCGACGACCTCGGGGAAGCGGGTGATCGAACGCACCAGCGCCTGTGCCTGGGGCTCGGTCACACGGTCGAGCGATGCGAGGCCCATCGCGGTATCGAGGCGCCAGCCTTTCTCCTCGAGCTGGCGCAGTACGCTGCACACGCGCGCGTGTGCGTACTGGATATAGTAGACCGGGTTCTCGTTGCTGCGCGAGGTCGCAAGCTCGAGGTCGAAGTCGAGGTGCTGGTCGTTGGAGCGCATCACGTAGAACAGCCGCGCGGCGTCGCGACCGACCTCATCGCGCAGTTCGCGCAGCGTCACGAACTCGCCGCTGCGCGTCGACATCTGCACCTTCTCGCCACCCCGGTACAGCGTGACGAACTGGACGAGGCGCACCTCGAGGCTGTCGCCGGGTTCGCCCATTGCTTCCAGCGCACCGCGCACGCGTGCCACGTAGCCATGGTGGTCGGCGCCGAGCACGTCGAGCAGCAGGTCGAAGCCGCGTTCGCGTTTCTGGTGGTGGTAGGCGATGTCGGACGAAAAATACGTGCGCACGCCGTTGTCGCGGATCACTACGCGGTCTTTCTCGTCGCCGTAGTCGCTCGATCGGAACCACGTGGCGCCGTCGCGCTCGTAGAGCTGCTCGCGCGTGCGCAACCGCTCCAGTGCGGCGTCGACGGTGCCGTCGTCGGTGAGGCTGCGCTCCGAGAACCAGCGGTCGAATTCGACACCGAACTCGCCCAGGTCGTCGCGGATGTCGGCGAGCACCGCGTCGAGGCCGTGGTCATGCAGCGCGCGGAAATCGTCACCGAGCAGCGCGCGCGCGCGACCCACGAAGGCGTCGACGTAGGTTTCGCGGTCACCGCCGTCGGTGGCGTCCGCGGGCAGGCCGGCGAGCACCTCGCCCGCGTCGCGCTCGAAACGCGCGCCGAGCGACGCGCGAAGCGCCTGCGCGACGTCGACGACGTAGTCGCCGCGGTAGGCGTTGTCGGGCAGCGGTACGTCCGCGCCGCCGGCCTGCAGGTAGCGCACCCACACGCTGATCGCGAGGATCTCCATCTGCCTGCCGGCATCGTTGACGTAATACTCGCGGTGCACGTCATGGCCGGTGGCGGCGAGCAGGTTCGCAAGTGATGCGCCGAACGCGGCGTGGCGGCCATGGCCGACGTGCAGCGGTCCGGTCGGGTTCGCCGACACGAACTCGACGATCACGCGGCGCCCGGCACCGGCGCTGCCGTGACCGTAGCGTTCACCGGCCGACAGCACCTCGGCGATCTGCTCGCGGTAGGCCGCGTCGGCGAGCCGGAAGTTGATGAAGCCGGGGCCGGCGATCTCCACGCCGGCGACCTGCGGCGATTCGGGCAGCTGCGCGACGAGCGCTTCGGCGAGCTCCCGCGGCTTGCGCCCCAGGGGCTTTGCGAGGCGCATCGCGACGTTGGTCGTGAAGTCACCGTGGCGGGCGTCGCGCGTGCGCTCCAGTTCCGGATCGGTCGAGGCGATGTCGCCGCCGGCGTCCAGCGCCGCGAGCGCGGCGCGCACCAGCGCGTCGAGGGGTGCTTTCAAGGTCGGATCCCGTGACGGCGTGAGTGTGATGCGGCGCCCGTGCCGCCCCCGCGTGAGCAACGCGTGGCCAACGTGTGACCACCGGGCCACCGAAGCGCCGGTCGCTTCGGTGCGCGGCGGCAGCAAAGCCCGCGATTCTAACGCCGCAGCCGCGGGCCCGGCTACATGAGGTCGGCAGGGTCCACGTCGATGCTCCAGCGCGCGCGCCGCGCCTCGGGCGCAGTTTCGAGCACGGGGAGCAGGCGCGCGAGCAGGCGCTGCAGCGGACCGTGCGTATCGGCGAGCAGCAGCAGCTGCTGGCGGTAGCGACCGGCGCGGCGCTCCATGGCCGCGGGGGCGGGCCCGAGCAGCGTCACGCCCAGACGGGTGGCGTCTTCCTCGCCGGCGCGGCGCAGCGCCGTGAGCAGCCGGCCCGGCGCCGCGCGCGACGGCGCCTCGGCGCGCACCAGCGCCAGGCGCGCGTAAGGGGGCCAGCCGGTGGCCTCGCGCTCGCGCAGCAGCTCGCGCGCGAAGCCCTCGAAGCCGTCGGTGACGAGCTGCTGCAGCAGCGGATGGTCGGGGAAGCGTGTCTGGATCAGCACCTCGCCGGGGCGGTCGCCGCGACCGGCCCGTCCGGCGACCTGGATGATTGTCTGCGCGAGCCGCTCGCTGGCGCGGAAGTCGCTGGAGAACAGGCCCTGGTCGGCGTCGAGGATGCCGACCAGCGTCACGCCGGGAAAATCGTGGCCCTTGGCGAGCATCTGCGTGCCGACCAGGATGCGCGTCGTGCCGGCGTGCACCGCGGCGAGGCTCGCCTCGAGCGCACCGCGCCGTCGCACGCTGTCGCGGTCGATGCGTGCGCACGCCACATCCGGAAACAGCCGGCCGAGCACGTCCTCGATCCGCTCGGTCCCCTGGCCGACGGGCACCATCGCCGACGTGCACTCGGGGCACGTCGGCGGTGGCGTCGCCTCGCTGCCGCAGTGGTGGCAGCGCAGTCGGTCCTCGGCGTGGTGCAGCGTCATGCGTGCGTCGCAGCGCCGGCATTCGACGATGTGGCCGCACGACTCGCACCACAGCGCCGGTGCGAAGCCCCGCCGGTTGAGAAACAGCAGCACCTGTCCGTCGGCGTCGAGGTGGCGTTGCATCGCGGTCAGCAGCGGCGTCGACAGCCCCTGCTGGCGCGCGTGGTGGTCGATGTCGACGAGCCGCAGCGTAGGTGGCCGACGTTCGCCGGCGCGCTCGGGCAGGCGCTGGAGCGTGTACCGGCCATCGAGCGCATGGCGCAGCGACTCGAGCGACGGCGTGGCCGACCCGAGCACCAGCGGGAGGTTCAGCGACCGGGCGCGCATGACCGCGAGGTCGCGCGCCGAGTAGCGCACGCCATCCTGCTGGCGATAGGACGCATCGTGTTCCTCGTCGAGCACGATCAGGCCCGGGCGCGCGAGCGGCGTGAACAGCGCCGAGCGGGTGCCGACGATCACCGCCGCGCGACCCTCGCGCGCGGCGCGCCACGCGGCGACGCGTTCGCCGTCGGAGAGCTGCGAGTGCATCACCGCGAGCAGGTCGCCGAAGCGCTCGCGCAGCCGGCCGACGAGCTGCGGTGTCAGTCCGATCTCGGGCACCAGCAGCATCGACTGGCGTCCGGCACGGACCTCGTGACCGATGAGCTGCAGGTAGACCTCGGTCTTGCCACTGCCGGTGACGCCGAACAGCAGGTGCACGCCGAAGCGCCGGCCATCAGCGAGGATCGCGTCGACCGCGGCGGCCTGCGCGGCGGCCAGCGGTGGGCCGGCCGCCGGGGCCGGCCACTCGGTGGGCCCGGGGTCCGGCTGCAGCACGCACGGCTCGGCGAGTTCGCGCGCGACAAGCGTTCGCAGCGCGCGCCGGCCGGGTTCGTCCAGCCCGGACGGTGCGACCGGGCCGGCATGGAGCCGCGCGAGCATTTCTCCCTGGCGTGGTGCGCGCCGCGAGAGCTGCCCGGGCTCGGTACCCAGGCCCTGCGGGGTCGCCCGGAACGCGGTGGTTTCCGTCGCCGCGGGCGCGCCCTGGCGCATCGCCGCCGGCAACGCCTGCCAGACCATCTCGCCGGGCGGCTGGCGGTAGTAGTCGGCGGCCCAGGTCAGCAGCTCGAGCAGCGACGCGTCGATGACCGGTGCGTCGTCGAGGCGCTCGGTCACGCGTCGGAGTTTCGAGCGCGGCAGCGCACTGTGTGCGCGCGCCGTGACCACGAGGCCAAGCCGCGTGCCGCGTCCGAAGGGCACGCGCACCCGCACACCGGGCGCGAATTCGTCGGCGGCGACGCCGGCCGGCGGGAGGTAGTCGAAGCGCCGGTGCAGCGGGACCGGCACGACGATCTCGAGCACCCCGGACGAGGGCGTGTCGCCGGTGGTCTGGCGGGGTCGGGTCATGCGCGAATTGTCCACAGAAGCTGTGGACAAGTCTGTGGGTGAGATGGGGCCAGAGGACGCCAGGACTCGCAGTCACGGCGTGGGCGCCCGCTGATCAATTTTTGACCGACTCGAAAGAGTTCAAGAAAAACAAAGAGGTATGTGTAATCCGCCAGTCGGTCGTACGCCGACGACGCGGATTTTCGCAGTGCAGCACGCGACTGTGAATATCGCGGGGCCCGAAGGGGCCCGGCCGCCACCCGCGGCGGCCGGGTCAGGCTCAGAGTTCCTTGACCGCCTGGATCAGCTCGCTGGCCATTTCCTGGCCGTCGCCGTAGAGCATCCGGGTGTGGTCCAGCAGGAACAGCGCGTTCTCGATGCCGGAGAAGCCGGTGCCGCGGCCGCGCTTGACGACGATGACATTCTTCGCCTTGTCGGCGTTGAGGATCGGCATGCCGTAGATCGGGCTCGACGGGTCGGTACGCGCGACCGGATTCACGACGTCGTTGGCGCCCATCACGAGCGCGACGTCGGCGGTCTCGAACTCCTGGTTGATCTCCTCGAGGTCGTAGATGAGGTCGTAGGGCACCCCGGCCTCGGCGAGCAGTACGTTCATATGGCCCGGCATGCGTCCGGCGACCGGGTGGATCGCGAACTTGACCGCGACATCGCGCTCGCGAAGCATCTGGCAGAGTTCCCAGACCTTGTGCTGCGCCTGCGCGACCGCCATGCCGTAGCCGGGGACGATCACCACCTTGTTCGCGAACGCCATCATCACGCCGACGTCGGAGGCGTCGATGGGCTTGAGCGTACCGCCGCTTTCGTCCCCACCCGCGGCCGCGGCCTGGTCGCCGAAGCCGCCGAACAGCACGTTGCTGATCGGGCGGTTCATTGCCTTGGCCATCAGCTGCGTGAGCAGCATGCCCGCCGCACCGACGACGGTACCGGCGATGATCATCGCCGCGTTGTCCAGCACGAAGCCCTTGAAGGCGACCGCGAGCCCGGTCAGCGCGTTGTACAGCGAGATGATCACCGGCATGTCGGCGCCGCCGATCGGCAGTGTCAGCGTGATGCCGAGCAGCAGCGTGGTGACGAAGAACAGCGTGACCAGCGTCAGGTTGCCGCCGCCGGTCGCGACGATCGCGATGCCGAGCACGACGGCGATCGCGGCCAGCGCGATGTTCAGGTAGTGCTGGCCCCCGAAGCGGGTGGCCTTCTTCAGGATGCCCTGCAGTACCGCGAAGGCGACCAGGCTGCCGGTGAACGCGACCGCGCCGATCAGGCCGCCCACCACCGCGAGCGTGGTGATTACGGCGCCGTAGTCGGTTTCGCCGTAGAGCGAGATGGCCGCAATCGCCGCCGCGGCACCGCCGCCCATGCCGTTGTAGAGCGCGATCATCTGCGGCATGTCGGTCATCGCGACGCGCTTGCCGGTGACCCACGCGAGCGCGCCACCTATCGCGATCGCGAGCAGCATCAGGCCGTAGTTCTCCATCCCCGGCCAGAGGAAGGTGACCAGCGTCGCGAGCACCATGCCGGCGCCGGCCCAGACGATGCCGCCGCGCGCGGTGACCGGCGAGCTCATGCGCTTGAGCCCGACGATGAACAGGACGATCGCTACGAAGTAGCTGACCTGGATAAGCAGGTTGGTCGCGCTCATTTGCGGGGCTCCTTGCTGGACTTGAACATCTCCAGCATGCGCTCGGTGACGACGTAGCCGCCGACCGCATTACCCGCCCCGAGAATCACGCCGATGAAGCCGATGGTCTGCTCCAGCGGGGTCTGTGCATACCCGAGTGCCACCATCGCGCCGACGAGCACGATGCCGTGCACGAAGTTCGAGCCCGACATCAGTGGCGTGTGGAGGATCACCGGCACGCGGCCGATGATCTCGTAGCCGGTGAAGGCCGCGAGCATGAAGATATAAAGTGCTATGAATCCGTCGATCATCGTCGCGTCTCCCTCGCTCAGGCGCCGTCGCCGCCGATGGCCTCGGCGGTGCGCTGGTGGCGGATCTCACCGTCGTGGGTGAGCACTGCGCCGGCGAACACCTCGTCTTCCCAGTCGATCGCGAGCTCACCGTCGGTGATCGCGGGCTGCAGGAAGTTCAGGATGTTGCGTGCGTACATGCTGCTCGCGTGCGCAGCGACCTGCGACGGGAGATTCACCGGGCCGACGATGCGCACGTCGCCATGCTCGACGGTCTCGCCGGCCTTCGTGAGCTCGCAGTTGCCGCCGCCCTCGGCGGCGATGTCCACGACCACCGACCCCGCCTTCATGCGCTCGACCGCCGCCTTCGAGATGATTTTCGGCGCCGGTCGGCCGGGCACCGCCGCGGTCGTGATCACCGCGTCCATCTCGGCGATGCGTGCGTCGAGGGCCTCCTGCTGCCGGGCCCTTTCCTCGTCGGTGAGCTCGCGCGCATAGCCGCCCTCGCCCTCGGCCGACACGCCGGTGTCGACGAACTTCGCGCCCAGTGACTGGACCTGCTCACGCGTCGCGGCGCGCACGTCGTAGGCCTCGACGCGGGCGCCGAGCCGCTTGGCCGTCGCGATCGCCTGCAGGCCGGCGACGCCGGCGCCGATGACCAGCACCTGTGCCGGGCGGATGGTGCCGGCGGCGGTGGTGAGCATCGGAAAGAACTTGTCGAGCGTGTCGGCGGCGATCAGCGCGGCCTTGTAACCCGCGACGGCCCCCTGCGACGACAGCGCATCCATGGACTGCGCGCGCGAAATACGCGGCACGAGTTCCATCGCGAAACTGGTGATCCCGCCATCGCGAAGCTTCTTCACGAGCTCCGCCTGGGCGTGCGGCTGCAGGAACCCGACCACCACGGCATCCTTGGCAAGCCGCTCCACCTGCTCGGTGGTCGGCGGCTGCACCGTCACGAGGATATGGGCACCGTCGAGTACCGCCTCGGCGGTGTCGACGAGCTCACAGCCCTCCCAGGCCTCGTCCGGAATGCGCGCCGGCTGGCCCGCGCCGCGCTGGATGCGCACGGTGATGCCGAGTTTCGCGAATTTCGCGGCGACCTCCGGCACCAGTGCGACACGCCGTTCGTTGGCTGCGGTCTCGCGCAGCACGCCCATGATCACTGGCATGCGAATCTCCCTTTGCTGCCGGGGCCTCGGGCGCCGCCACGCTGGCGGCGCGTCGGCGGCGCGTACCCCTGATACGCGCCGGCCAGGCGACTGTCACACGGTCTGGATGACGGTGCGCCCCTGAATCCTCCGGGAGCGCGAATCTATGCCATAACGGCGATCGAAGTCCAATCGGGAGGCGGCCTGCGCATCCGCACGCGTTTTATTTGTCATGCAATCGTGGTAAATGAACAGGGTGTGCGGTGCATGGCGTACGCGTGGTCGGGATTCTCCGCCCCGGCGTGCCGGTGCAGCTGCTGCCACACCCTGAAACGACGACCATGGACACCGCCCTTACATCACAGTTGCTCGCACAGCAGGTTCTGCGCACCAACGTCGCCGGACAGCCGCTGGAGTGGATCGACTACCGCGAGGCCGCACGCCTCTATCACACCGAGCAGGTGCTCTACGCGTGCGGCAGCCTGCTGTACCGCGTCCGCGGCGGCTTCAACGCGCGCACTGGCCGGCGCAGCATCATCGAGATCAACTCGATCATCGCGACCACCGGGATGATGCACAGCGCCGACCGCAACGACCCGGCCTACGTGCCGCCGCTGAACAACAAGACCCTGTTCCGGCGTGACGCGTCGGTGTGCCTGTACTGCGCCGGCGTATTCCGCGTGTCGGACCTCACGCGCGATCACGTCACGCCGATCAGCCAGGGCGGCGTCGATGTCTGGACCAACGTCGTGACCGCCTGTCGGCGCTGCAACAACCACAAGGGCGGCCGCACCCCCGAGCAGGCCGGCATGGAGCTGATCGCAGTACCGTTCACGCCGACGTACGCGGAATACATCTTCCTCAAGGGTCGCCGCGTGCTCGCCGACCAGATGGCGTACCTGCTCGCCCACTTTCCGCGCAGCAGCCCGCTGAGCCTCCGGCTTCGCGACGAACTCGCACGCGGCCGGCACCGCTTGCTGCCGGCGCGCTGACCTGCCCGGCCGTTGACCGGGACCCCCACCCCCGCCGCCACGCTGCTCGTCGATGCGAGCATCTGGGTGTTTCGCGCGTGGTTCTCGCTGCCGGCGACGATGACCGACCCCGCCGGGAGGCAGGTGAACGCGCTGTACGGTTTCGCCCGCTTTCTCGTCGAGTTGCTCGAGCGCGAGCGGCCCGCGCACCTCGCATGCGCATTCGACGAGAGCCTCACGACCAGTTTCCGCAACGACCTCTACTCCGCTTACAAGGCCAACCGGGAGGAGGCGCCGGAGGCGCTGGTCGAACAGTTTCAGCGCTGCCGCGCGCTGTGCCGTGCACTCGGCGTACCCGAACTCGCCCACCCGCGCTTCGAAGCCGATGACCTGATCGGCAGCCTGATGCAGCGCCATCGTGCCCGGCGCGCACCGTTCGTGATCGTGACCCGCGACAAGGACCTCGCCCAGCTCCTGGAGCCGGGCGATGCGCTGCTCGACTGGTCCGGCGGTCAGCGCACCGCCTTCGACGAGGTCGCCGCGCGCTTCGGCGTGCCGCCGGCGCAGTTCGCCGACTATCTCGGCCTCGTCGGAGACAGCGTCGACAACATTCCCGGCGTGCCGCGCGTGGGTCCGGCGACGGCACGGGCGCTGCTCGCGCGGTTCGGGTCGCTCGACGCGCTTTACGAAGACCTCGCCTCGGTCGCCGGCGTCAAGGTGCGCGGCGCCGGCACGCTCGCGGCGCGGCTGGCCGAGCACCGCGAGCAGGCCTTTCTCAGCCGTGCGCTCGCGACCATCGCGCGCGATGCACCGGTGTCCGACGACGCCGATGCGCTGCGCCGCGGTGACGTCGACGCGGCGGCGCTTCGACACCTGTGCGATGAGGCGGGTTTCGGCGAAGGCCTCGGCGTGCGCGCCGCGCGGTTGGCACGGGACGCGTCGTGAACGCCGACGCCGCGCTGGTCGCGTCGCTTGCCGACGCGCTGGGGCTGGACGCGGGCCGCGTGCGCGCCACGCCCGTGTCCGGTGGCGACATCAACGCCGCGGCCACCGTCAGCGACGGCCGGCGCGAGGTGTTCGTGAAATTCAACGACGCACCGGCGAGCGCGGCGATGTTCGAGGCCGAAGTCGACGGGCTGGCGGCGCTGGCCGCCACCGGTACGGTGCGCGTGCCCGAGGTGATCGGTCGCGGCGAGCATGCGGGCACCGCGTGGCTCGCGCTTGAACCACTGGCACTGCGCGGCGGAAACGCGCGCGCGGCGGCGAGGCTGGGCGCCGCGCTCGCGTCACTGCATCGGGTCACCGACCACACCCATGGCTGGCATTGCGACAACACGCTGGGCACGACGCCGCAGCACAATGCGCCGCTCGCCGACTGGCCGGCCTTCTGGGCACAGCGCAGGCTGGCGCCGCAGCTCGAGCTGGCCGCGCATCACGGCGCGCCCGTCGACCTGCTCGACGCCGGCCGGCGTCTGCTCGATCGGCTCGACGCGCTGCTCGACCATTCACCGCCGCCGTCGCTGCTGCACGGCGACCTGTGGGGCGGCAACTGGGGCGCGCTGCCCGACGGCACGCCGGCGATCTTCGATCCCGCGGTCTACCGCGGCGACCGCGAGGCCGATCTTGCGATGACCCGGCTGTTCGGTGGTTTCGGCTCGGCCTTTGACGAGGCCTACATGCGCGCATGGCCCCTGCCCGCGGGCTGGGAACGGCGGCTGCCGGTCTACCAGCTCTACCACGTGCTCAATCACTTCAACCTGTTCGGCGGGGGGTACGCGGCGCACGCGCGTCGGCTGATCGACACCGCGCTGTCGGACTGACTCCGGGTCGGTCGAGGTCAGCGCTCGGCGCCGCCGGCGAGCGCGCGCTGCCGGGTCGCCTCGCGGTCGCGTTCCAGCGCCTCGCGGTCGAGCGACGCGGCGGTTTCGGGCCAGCCGCTCGCGTGGCGCCGGATCAGTGTGGCGAGCAGCGCGACGTGGTCGTCGCCCTCGTTGAGCGCGGGGACGTAGCGCAGCTCACCGCCGCCGGCATGCTCGAAACGCTCGCGGTTTTCTTCGGCGATTTCCTCGAGCGTCTCCAGGCAGTCACATGCGAAGCCCGGGCACATCACGTCGACGGTCGGCACGCCCTCTGCGCCCCACGCTTCGAGCGTCTCGTCGGTGTAGGGGCGCAGCCACTCCTCGCGGCCGACGCGCGACTGGAAGCTGAGCTGCCACCGGTCGGCTGCGAGCCCGGCACGTTCGGCGACGAGCCGCGCGGTTTTCAGGCACTGGCAGTGGTAGGGGTCGCCGTTGAGAAAATAGCGCTTCGGGATGCCGTGGAACGAAAACAGCACGCGCTCGCCGGCGCCGTGCTCGGCCTGGTGGGCTGCCAGCCGCGATGCCAGCGCCTCGATGTACAGCGACTCGTCGTGGTAGGCGTTGATGAAGCGCAGCTCCGGCACCCACCGCTGGCCCGACAGCGCCTGCGATACGCGGTCGAACACCGAACCGGTGGTCGTGCCGCTGTACTGCGGGTACAGCGGCAGCACGACGAGCCGTCGGCAGCCGCGTTCGCGCAGCCGCTCGAGCGCGCTCGCGATCGACGGATTGCCGTAGGTCATGCCGACCTCGACCGCGCACGGCCCTGCGAGGCTGCGCCCGAGTTCGGCGGCAATGCCGTCGGCGAGCGCGCGCGTATGCACGAGCAGCGGCGAACCGGCCTCGGTCCAGACCGTCTGGTAGGCGCGCGCCGAGCGCTTCGGCCGCACGCGCAGGATCACGCCGTTGAGCAGCAGCCACCACAGCGGGCGCGGCAGCTCGATCACGCGCGGATCCCAGAGAAATTCACGCAGGTAACGGCGCACGGGCGCGGTCTCGGGCGCATCGGGCGTACCGAGGTTCACGACCAGGACCCCGAGCCGCTCTTCGCTCCCGTGGGCGTATTCGCTGTCACCGCGGTAATCCATCCGCCGGTTCTCCATTGCCTTCCGCGATGTCATGATACCCGCGCGGCGCCACGGTCCGGCGCCGGAGACGGAATTTCGCGATGCTCGGACTCGGAATAGGCCTGTCGATCGCCGGCGTGCTGTTTTCGCTGATGGCGATCATGGTCGTGTTCATGGGCAACGAGGGCGCGGCAGTGCCCGCGCTGCTCGTGCCGCTGCTCGTCGGTCTGCCGCTGACCGCGCTGCTCGCGGTCATGACGCTGCGCTACTGGCCCGGCATCGGGGTGAAGCGGGCGCTCGATGCATGCCCGGGCTGGGTCTACGTGATGCTCGGGGTGCTCGCGTCGGTGCTCGGCATCGCGCTGCTCGCGCTGTTCATCGCCGCGCACACGCTCGGTGAATCGATGCCACCGCGCTTCCACGTGCCGGTTGCGACGCTCGCCTGGTACGCGCTGTCGCTGGGGCTGTTCGCGGGCCTGGTGTCGCTGCGCTCGCAGCTCGGCGCCGACGATGCCGGCGGCCCGCCGCTCGCGGGCGGCTAGCGCGTCGCCACCGCGCCGGCGGGTGCCCGTACAGTGCTCAGGCCGGCGGCGACGCGGGCCTGTCGGCGGGCCACCGCGACAGCACAACGCTCGCGATCATTGCTGCAAACGCGCACCCGAAGATCACCGTGACCATCGGCCACGGCGTGTCGTTCTGCCACCAGCCGAGCAGCTGCACGATGCAGGCTCCGGCGGCCTGCTGCATGAAACCGGTGCTGCTCGACGCCGTGCCGCTCGCCTCGGGCACCGCCGAGATCGCGCCGGTCTGGGCGCTTGGCATCGCCATCCCGTTGGCGACCGTCAGCAACGCCATTGGCGCGAAGAACGCGAGCGGCACCCACCAGCCCACCGCGGTGAACAGCACCGGGATCCACGCGACCGACAGCGCCAGCGCGGCACCGATCAAGATCATCCGGTCGAGACCGATGCGGCCCGAGAGGCGGCCCGACAGGTAGTTACCGACGATGTAGCCCGCGGCCAGGAACAGGAAGTACAGGCCGAACTCGGTCGCCGGCCTATCGAGGACGTTGACCATCAGGTAAGGCGAACCGGCCATGAACCCGTAGAACATGCCGGCGATCAGCATCGCCTGCAGCGTGAACAGGTGAAAGCGCGGGCGCGACAGCACCCGGCGGAATTTCTCTACAACGCCCAGCTGGCGGCGGCTGGCCGGGACCGGCGGTTCGGGCAGGTAGCGCACGCAGAACACCAGCGTCGCGACCGCCGCGGCAAGCATCACCGCGAAGATCCAGCGCCAGCCGAGCGTGTCGACGAGTACGCCGCCGATGATCGGCGCGAGCATCGGCGGCACGACCATTGCCATCGTCGTGTACGACAGCGCCGCGGCCATGCCGCGCGGGCCGTAGAGATCCGACATCAGCGCGCGCGTGATCACCAGCCCCGCCGCCGAGCCCATCGCCTGCAGCGCGCGGCCGGCGACGAGCACCCCCAGCGTCGGCGCGAGCCAGCACAGCAGCGTGCCGAGCGTGAACACCACGAGCCCGGCGACGAGCACCGGGCGTCGGCCGAAGCGGTCTGACAGCGGTCCGTAGAGCAGCAGCGAGGGCCCCAGCACGAACACGAAGACGCTGAACGTGAGCTGCGCCGACCCGGTCGACACGTCGAACTCTCGCTGCACCATCGGCAGCGCGGGCACGAAGATCTGCATCGTGAACGGGCCGAGCGCCGACACCGCGGCGAACAGCAGGATCAGCGCTCGCGTTGGTCCCTCGGGCGCCGCCGGCTCGCCGGGAGCGGCGTCCGGCGTCGCGACCCGGGACACGGGTCAGTCGCCGCCGAGCCCGGCCATCGCGACGTACTTGATCTCGACGAATTCGTCGATGCCGTGGTGGCTGCCCTCGCGGCCGATGCCCGACTCCTTGACCCCGCCGAAGGGTGCGACCTCGGTCGAGATGATGCCGGTGTTGAGCCCGACGATGCCGCTCTCGAGCGCCTCGGCGACCCGCCATGCGCGTGCGAGGTCGCGGGTATAGAAGTAGGCCGCGAGGCCGAACTCGGTGTCGTTGGCCATCGCGATCGCCTCGGATTCGCTGCGGAAGCGGAACAGCGGCGCGACGGGGCCGAAGGTTTCCTCGCGCGAGACCTTCATCTCGGGCGTGACGTCGGCGAGCACGGTGGGCTGGAAGAAGTTGCCGCCGAGCACGTGGCGCTTGCCGCCGGTCAGGATGCGCGCACCGCGACCGACCGCGTCCTCGAGGTGCTCCTCGACCTTCTTCACCGCGTTGTCGTCGATCAGCGGGCCCTGGTCGGTATCGCCGAGCAGCCCGTCGCCGACGACGAGCCGTTCGCTCGCGTGCGCGAGCTTCTCGGCGAACGCGTCGTAGACGCCGTCCTGGACGAAGATGCGGTTCGCACACACGCAGGTCTGCCCGGTGTTGCGGTACTTGCTCGCCATCGCGCCTTCGACGGCGGCGTCGAGGTCGGCGTCGTCGAAGACGATGAACGGCGCGTTACCGCCGAGTTCCATCGACACCTTCTTCACGGTGTCGGCGCACTGGCGAAGCAGCAGCTTGCCGATCTCGGTCGAGCCGGTGAACGACAGCTTGCGTACCGCCGGGTTGCCGGTGAGCTCGGCGCCGATCTCGGAGGCCTTGCCGGTGACGACGTTGAACACGCCGGCCGGCACGCCGGCGCGCTCGGCGAGTTCGGCCAGCGCGAGCGCCGAGTACGGCGTCTGCTGGGCCGGCTTGCTGACGACCGTGCAGCCGGCGGCGAGCGCCGGGCCGACCTTGCGCGTGATCATCGCAGCGGGGAAGTTCCATGGCGTGATCGTCGCGACCACGCCCACGGGCTGGCGCAGCACGAGCACGCGCTGGTCGGCGTGCGGGCTCGGGATGATCTCACCGTAGATGCGCCGCGCCTCTTCGGCGAACCACTCGAGAAAGCTTGCCGCGTAGGCGACTTCGCCGCGTGACTCGTTGAGCGGCTTGCCCTGTTCGGCAGTCATCAGCCGCGCGAGGTCCTCGCGATGCTCGAGCATCAGCCCGGCCCAGCGGCGGATGATCACCGCGCGCTCCTTGGCGGTGAGCGCGCGCCACGCCGGCCATGCGGCCTCGGCAGCCTCGATCGCCTCGCGGGTCTGCTCCTGCCCGAGGCGCGGTACGGTGCCGAGCTCGCGGCCGGTGGCCGGGTTCAGCACCGGCGCGGTCGCGCCGTCGCTGGCGTCGACCCAGCGCCCGTTCACGTAGCACTGCTGGCGGAAGAGTTTTGCGTCCGAGAATTCCATGGTCATCTCCGGGCCGAGCGGGTGCTCAGCGCACGTCGCGGCCGCTGATCAGGTCCTCCACGGACGGTGCCGCATGCCCCGGTCCGAGGCGCCCGTCACGCAGCCGGTTGATGTAGTTGCGATAGGCGCGCATCGCCTGGTAGCCGAAGAACAGCATGATGGGCACGTTCGCGATCAGCATCACGCCGGTGCCGACGCCCGTGAAGTTGTCGAGCTGTGCGTCGGTCTGGATGAAGCCCAGCGTCGCGACGATGATCAGCGCGCAGTAGCCGAGCTTGTAAGGCAACACGGCGCCCTTGCCCATCAGGTAGATGATGCCCTGTTCACCGTAGTAGCTCCACGAGATGATCGTCGAGATCGCGAACAGCCACGCGGCGATGGTGATCAGCCACATGCCCAGGCCGTCGACCACGCTGTCGAAGGCTTTGGCCGTAAGTGTGGCGCCCACGTACACGAAGTAGATGCCGCCGTCCTGCAGCTCGGGTGCCTGCGGCGAGCGCAGCGTGCCCCAGTCGATGAATACCGCGCCGTCGTCTTCGATGCGCACGCTGCCGTCGATGCGGTGCAGGCTGTTGCCCGACTGCACGTTCTCGTGGGCCTCGACGATCACGAACACGTTCTGGCCCTGCGTCCAGTCACCCGATGCGCGCGGCAGCTCCGGCGCCTCGGTGGAGGCGAGCGTCCAGCGCTGCTCGCCGGCCGATTCCACCGCCGGCGGGGTGTCGAAGTGCACCTCGGCGGGACGGTTCCAGATGCCGGTCGACAGGATCACGAGCGCGGTGAACGTGCACACGACCAGCGTGTCGATGAACGGCTCGAGGCCGGCGACGACGCCCTCGCGCACCGGCTCGTTGGTCTTGGCCGCGGCGTGCGCGATCGGCGCCGAGCCCTGGCCGGCCTCGTTCGAGAACAGCGCGCGCTTCATGCCGATCAGGAACGCAAACGCCGCGGTGCCGCCGATGAATGCGCCGGTGGCCTCGCTCGCCGTGAACGCCGACGTGACGATCAGCACGAAAATCCCCGGGATCTGGTCGACGTTGACGATCAGCACGTAGCTGCCGCCGAGCAGGTACAGCAGGCACATCGCCGGCACCAGCCGCCCGGCGACCGCGCCGATGCGCTTGATGCCGCCGATGATGACCATGCCGACCACGGTCGCGAGGATGATGCCCGACACGACGCCGGGCACGCCGAAGTAGGTTTCGGTGATCTGGCCCACGTTCCACGCCTGGAACATGTTGCCGCCGGTAATCGCCGAGATCAGCAGCGTCACGCAGAAGATGCCGCCGATGATCGTGCCCAGCGGTGCGAGCCTTGGGAAACTGCGCCGCAGCCCCTTGCTGACCACCCACATCGGTCCGCCGTGCGGGTTGTCCGGGTCGTCGGTGTTGCGGTAGAGCATCGACAGCGTGACCTCGGTAAGCTTGATGCTCATGCCGAATACGCCGACGACCCACATCCAGAACACCGCGCCGGGGCCGCCGAGCGCGATGGCCAGCGCGACGCCGCCGATGTTGCCGAGGCCGACGGTGGCCGACAGCGCGGTCGACAGCGCCTGGAAATGGTTGATCGCGCCCGGGTCGTTCGGGTCGTCGTAGCGGCCGCGGATCACCGCCCAGCCGTGGGTCAGCGAGCGCCACTGGCAGAAGCCGCTCCAGAACGTGAACAGGATGCCGGTGCCGAGCAGCACGAATACGACGGTGTCGTGCCAGAGGATCGCATTGAGCGTCTCGAGGACGCTGTCCATCGTTTCCATGAGTCTCCCTGGCCCGCCGGCCCGACGGAACTGGACTGACGCCGCCCCCGTGCGGCAGCGTGCATGTTCGCTGCGGTCGGGCGCCGGCGCAAGCCGGTATCAGGCGCGGGGGGCCTCGAGAATCGCGGTGACGCCCATGCCGCCGGCGGTGCAGATCGAGATCAGTCCGCGCCCGCCGCCGTTGGCGTGAAGCTGCTTGGCGAGTGATGCGACGATACGCCCGCCGGTCGCCGCGAACGGATGCCCCATTGCGAGGCTGCCGCCCCGGACATTGAGTTTCGCCCGGTCGATCCTGCCCAGCGGCGCATCTCGGCCGAGGCGCTCGCGGCAGAACTCGGGTGACTCCCAGGCCGCCAGCGTGGCGAGCACCTGGGCGGCGAAGGCCTCGTGGATCTCGTAGAAGTCGAAATCCTGCAAGCCGAGCCCGGCGTCGTCGAGCATTGCCGGTACCGCGTAGGCCGGTGCCATCAGCAGCGTCTCGTCGCGGACGAAGTCGATCGCCGCGACCTTCGCGTGCGTGATCCACGCGAGCGGCTCGAGGCCGCGCTCGCGTGCCCAGTCTTCCGATGCGAGCAGCGCGCATGCGGCGCCGTCGGTCAGCGCGCTGGAATTGCCGGCGGTCAGCGTGCCGTGGCTGCTGCGTTCGAACGCCGGCGGCAGCTTCGCGAGCTTCTCGACACTGGTGTCGCGGCGCAGCAGGTTGTCCTCGGTGACACCTTCGAAGGGGACGACGAGATCCTCGTAGAAGCCCTCGTCCCACGCCGCCGCGGCCCGGCGGTGGCTTTCCAGCGCCAGTGCGTCCTGGGCGTCGCGGGTGATGCCCCAGCGCTGCGCGGTGATCTCGGTGCTCTGGCCCATCGACAGCTTCGTGCGCGGCTCCGCGGTGCCGGGGAACGACGGCTTCAGGTGCTTCGGCCTGAACCGCAGCCACGGCCGAAGGCGCTGGCCGAGACTGCGGGCGCGAAAGCTCTCGAGCGCGATGCGCCGGAAACCGTCGCCGAACACGATCGGCGGGTCGCTGGTGGTGTCCGTACCGCCGCCGATGCCGACGTCGATCTGGCCGAGCGCGATCTTGTTCGCGACCATCACGACACCCTCGAGCCCGGTGCCGCAGGCGCGCTGCAGGTCCACGGCCGGGGTGCGCGCACCGAGGCCCGAGCCGAGCACCGATTCGCGGGCGAGGTTCCAGTCTCGCGAGTGCTTGATCACCGCACCGAGCGCGACGTCGCCGAGCGTCTGCCCCGCGAGGTCGAAGCGTTTGACCAGGCCCTTCAGTGCGGCGGTCATGAGCTGCTGGTTCGAACAGTGACGGTACGCGGTGTGCGAGCGGCAGAACGGAATGCGCGTGCCGCCGAGTACCGCGACGCGTCGGGCCTGGCCGTTGTTCATGCGGGTGTGCCTCCGGTCATGCCGCAATGCAGACGTCGAAGTTACACGACGCCGGCCGTGCGTGTCGCGTGCGGCTGACCGCCCCGTCTCTTTGGCTCACAATGTCGGGCTGCACCGGAGCCGGTCCGGTGCACACGACCTCCGGGAGTTTCGATGGCCCTGCCCCGCGACCTGCCCGCGCGAGCGCTGCGCGAAAGCGTGCAGCTGCTGCGCCTGGGTGCGCCGCTGGTGGTCAACAATCTCGCGATCGCCGGCATGGGCGTGGCCGACACGGTGATGGCGGGGCGCCTCGGTGCGCGTGATCTGGGCGCGGTCGCGGTCGGCAACAGCCTCTGGATCGTGTCGGTGCTGCTGGCGATGGGTACGCTGATGGCGCTGTCGCCGCTGACCGCGCACGCCTGGGGTGCACGCCACGTGCGCCGTGCAGGCGCGCAGTGGCGGCAGGGCGTCTGGCTTGCGCTGCTGCTGTCGGCGTTGCTGCTGGTGGTGGTGCGCGGCACCGGTCCGCTGATCACCGCGGTCGGCGTCGATCCGGAGATCGCGCCGCTGACCATCGGCTACATCCACATGATCGTGTGGGGTGCGCCGGGGCTGTGCCTCTACCTGACGCTGCGCTTCGTGTCCGAGGGCGTGGGCCGCACGCTGCCGGTGATGATCGTCGCGCTGTTCGCGTTCGTCGTGAACATCTTCGGCAACTGGGTGTTCATGTTCGGCAACCTCGGCGCGCCGGAGATGGGCGCGGTCGGCTGCGGCCTCGCGAGCGCGCTGACGATGTGGCTGATGCTCGGGCTGATGCTCGCGCTGGTCGCCGGCGACCGCCACTACCGTGCGCTGCGCCTGTTCGCGCGCGTCGACGCGCCACAGCCGCGCGAAATCGGGCGGATGATGTGGCTCGGTGTGCCGATCGCGTTCGCGATGATGGCCGAGGCGGGCCTGTTCACCGTCACCGCGCTGATGGCGGGCATCCTCGGCACCGTCGTCGTCGCCGGCCACCAGATCGCGATGAACTACACCGCGCTGATGTTCATGGTGCCGCTGGCGCTCAGTGCCGCGACGACGGTGCGCGTCGGGCAGGCACTCGGCAGGCGCGATCCGGCACGCGCGCGCTTCAGCGCGTGGACCGGGATCGCGACATGCACGGTGTTCATGGCCGCGTCGGCGGCGGTGATGCTGATCGCGCGCGAGGCCGTCGTCGGGCTCTACACTGACGACCCCGCGGTCATTTCGGTCGCCGTGTCGGTGCTGCTGATGGCGGCGCTGTTCCAGGTCGCCGACGGCGCGCAGGTCGGCGCCGCCGGCGCGCTGCGCGGTTTCCGCGACACCCGCGTGCCGATGGCGCTGTGCCTGGTCGCGTACTGGGCGATCGGCTTTCCGCTCGCGTGGTACTTCGGGCTGCACCTTGCGCTGGGGCCGGGCTACCTGTGGCTCGGACTGGTCGCGGGTCTGACGGTCGCCGCACTGCTGCTGGTCGCCCGCCTGGTCTTCACCGGCCGCGTGCCGCGCACGCCGTCGGTCCCCGACGCGGCCGACCCGGCCGCACTGCCGCCCGCTTATGCCACGCCGGCAAGCCACCGGCCCGAGGGTTGATGACGCCTCGCCCGCGCGGGAATATGGTCATGCACAAGCAGTCTTTCCCGCGCGGGCGCGCGGGCTATAGCTTTGCCGTTCCCCGGGGTCACCGACCCCGTTTCCCATGTCGGCGCGCCGCGCGCGCCGGGAGGCTGTGACCAATGAGTACCCTGAGCAAGTCCCTGCGCCGCACCGCCGCGCTGCTGCTGGCGCTGCCACTGCTGGCGGCCGGGCAGGCCGTGGCTGACGGGCCGGTGGTGTCCACTTCGTGGCTGGCCGAGCGCCTCGGCGACGAGCGTATCCGCGTCGTCGAAGTCAGCGTCGAGCCCGGCAGGTTCGAGCGCGGCCACATTCCGGGCGCGGTGAATTTCCGCTGGCATACCGACCTCGTCGACCCGGTGCGCCGCGACATCGCGTCGCCGGAGGCGTTCTCGAAGCTCGTCTCCGAGGCCGGTATCGACGCCGACACCACGGTCGTGCTCTACGGCGACCACAACAACTGGTTCGCAGCCTGGGGCGCGTGGATTTTCGACCTCTACGGCCACGACAACGTGGTGCTGCTCGACGGCGGACGCGACAAGTGGCAGCGCGAGAACCGTGAAATGTCACGCCGTCCGGCGCGCCACGCGGCCACCGACTACCAGCTCGACGTCGCCAAGCCCGAGCTGCGTGCGCGGCTGGCCGACGTGCTCGAGGTCGTCGAGGGTGAGCACCGCGCCGCGCTGCTCGACATCCGCTCGCCGGCCGAGTTCGAGGGCCGCATCTTCGCGCCGCCCGGCATCCAGGAACTGGCGATCCGTGCCGGCCACATCCCGGGCGCGAAGAACGTGCCGTGGGACCGCGTCGTGCGTGACGACGGCACCTTCCGCGACACCGAGGAGCTGCGCCGCCTCTATGCCGACATCGGCATCGACGGCAGCGATCCGGTTATCGTCTACTGCCGCATCGGCGAGCGCTCGGCGCACAGCTGGTTCGTGCTGTCGCGCATCCTCGGCTACGAGGCCCGCCAGTACGACGGCTCGTGGACCGAGTGGGGCAACGCCGTCGGCGTGCCCATCGACAATCCTGCCGGCACCGTCTGGGGCGGCACCTGACCGGTCGTCGCGCCGGTGACCGCCAGGGTCACCGGCGCGGCCACCCGCTTCACCCCGCATGATCTTCCCTGCGCTGCGCGTACTGGTCCCGGTCGCGCTGGTCATCGCGCTCGTCGCCATCGGTCTGCGCATCGGCGACGCGCTCGGGATCGGCCCAGACCCTGCGTTCACGCTGCTCGCCGGCGCGCTCTTCGGCGTGCTGCTGCAGCGCTCTCGGTTCTGTTTCTACTGCATCCTGCGCGAGCTGTTCGAAGACCGCGACTCGCGCGCGAGCTACGGGCTGCTGGTCGCGCTCGCGGTCGGCAGTCTCGGCTACGTCGCGATGTTCGGCAGCTGGGTCGCCGACCCCGGCGCCGGGCGCCTCCCGCCGGACGCGCACATCGGTCCGGTGTCGTGGGTACTCGTCGTCGCCGGGCTCGCGTTCGGCATTGGCATGACGCTGTCCGGGTCGTGCATCAGTGCCCACCTGTATCGGCTCGGCGAAGGCTCGGTGCTATCGCCGTTCGCGCTCGTCGGCGCGCTCGCGGGCTTCGTGCTCGGCTTCGCGAGCTGGGATCATCTTTACGTAGAGACGATCTCGCGGGCACCCACCGAGTGGCTGCCGGCGCGTTTCGGTTATGGCGGCGCGGTGCTGCTGCAGCTCGCCGTGCTCGGCGCGCTCGCGCTGCTGCTGATGCGGCGGCTACCGGCGCGGCCGGCGCGCGACGCGGCGGCATGGCGGCTGCGCGCCGTGCTCGATGCGGTGTTCGTGCGCCGCTGGCCCGCGTGGGTCGGCGGCGCCGGCGTCGGCATGCTCGGTTTCATCGCGTACTTCCGGACCTCGCCGCTCGGCGTCACCGCCGAGCTCGGCAGCCGCGCACGCACGCTCGCCGAGCGACTCGATCTCATTCCGGGCCGCCTCGCGGGGCTCGACGGCTTCTCGGGCTGTGCGACGGTCGTCATCGACGCGCTGATGACCGAGAACGGCGTGTTCATCCTCGCGCTGGTCGCCGGCAGTCTCGCCGCCGCGATCGGCGCCGGAGCGTTCCGCCCGCGGCGCCAGCCGCTGCATCGCTACCCGCTCGCGCTGCTCGGTGGCGTGCTGATGGGGTGGGGCGCGATGGTCGCGCTCGGCTGCACCGTCGGCGTGCTGCTGTCGGGGATTTCGGCGTTCGCGCTGTCGGGCTGGGTATTCGGCGCCGCGGTGGTCGCCGGCGTCTGGGTGAGCCTGGCCGTCCGGAACCGGGTCAGGATGCGTCTGAGCGCGCGTCATCCGGCGGGCTGACGCCCTGCCCGAAGTCGTGGCCGTCATCGTCGAGGTAGATGCGCTCGTCGTCGGTATTCTCGCGGCCCAGCAGCCGGTTGCGATGCGGAAAGCGGCCGAAGCGCTCGACGATGTCACGGTGCAGCTCGGCGAACTCGGCCATCGTCTGGAAGGTCTCGCGCAGCGTGTCATCGACCAGCCGCGTGAGCCCGTTGAACGCCTTCACCGATAGCGCCTGCACCTTGGCGTGCTCGGCGTGCTGCATCGGCATGTAGAAGAACGCGCGCTCGACCGGGTTCAGCGCGCGGTCCATCCGCTGCTGGATGCCGTCGAGCGTGAGCTTCAGCGCCTGGCGGTCGCCCACGAAGGCGTCGGCCTGGCCGCGGTGGATGTTGCGGGTGAACTGGTCGAGCAGCAGGATCAGCCCCAGCCGGCCGCGCGGGGTCTCCGCCCAGTCGCGGTAGCCGCCGCCGAGCGCGTGTTCGACGTCGTCGGCGAAGCGCTCGCGTATTTCGGAATCGAACACCGCGTCGGTGCCGAACCAGAGCTTCATGCGGCTGTCGAGCACCGGGCCGTCGAACGCGCGCGCCGCGAACCAGAAGGCAAGAATTTCCTCGGCACGCTCGGGCGTGGCTGCGCTGCTTTCGCCCATGAATTCGGGTTCCGGGTCTGCACCTGTGTTGCAATGTACCCGCCCCGGCGCCGGCCGCAAAGCGCCGCGCGGGATGCGGGCGGGTGCCTGCGGGCGCTATGATCGACCTGCGGCGGCTGCGCTGCCCGCCCGACGTGCCCACGACGACGGAGAGAATGCCGATGCGACACACGTGGACGATGTACACCTGCCTGCTGCTGCTCGCGGCCGCGCCGCTCGCCGGCTGCGAACGCGAGCCCACGCCCGAAGAGCGCCTCGAGCGCGCGCAGGACGCCCTCGAGGACGGTGATGTCGGCACTGCCGCCGAGGAAGCTGCCCGCGCCGGTGAGGACAAGGGCGAGGAGATCTACGAAGAGATCGAGGAGTACTACGATCAGGAGCGCGACGACTGAACGCCGTGCCTCCCGCCCGCAGCGCCGCTGCGGCGACTTCGTCCGGCCAAGGGCTGCGGGGCTGCAGCCTCGTGCTGGTCGTGGCTGCGCTATTGCTGACCGGGTGCGCGGCGATGACGCGCGACCTGCAGCCGCCGGGCGTCAGCCTGGCCGCGGTCGAGCTCGCCGAGATGGGGCTACGCTCGCAGCGGTTCCGGCTCACGCTGGAACTCGACAACCCCAACACCGTCGCGCTGCCGGTGCGAAGGCTGGACTACGACGTGCTGCTCGCCGGGCAGCAGCTGGCAAGCGGCTACTCGGAGGAGGCCTTCCGGGTGCCGGCCGGTGGCCGCGAGCGCATCACGCTGCTCGTCAGCACCGACCTGCTGTCGTCGGCGGACCGGCTCTACATGTTGTTTCAGCGTGGTGACCGCGCGGTGGACTACGACGTCAGCGGCCGCGTGCGCCTCGATCTGCCGCTGACGCCCTCGCTGCGCTATTCCGACCGCGGCGAGGTCCAGCTGCAGCGCTAGAACTTCGTCGAACGTGCCACGAAAAGCGCGCATCTTTTCCTCAGTTCGCCGCGTTCTCTGGCGCCCGGGTCCGGCGATTGACGCTGTATACAACCGTGCAGTACTTTAGTCGGCCGCATGCGGCCGACGGGCTGGCGGCGCCACGCGAATCAGGAGGTCCGCGGCGTCTCCGGCCGCCGCGTCCGGGTCCGGCCGGGGCCGCAATGACCACGGCCGGTACCGGGTTTCCCCTCTAACGACTCCTGCACCAGGGGCGCGAGCGCCCGGGGGCCGCCATGACTCTGCTGAACACGGACAGTCTGTACAGAGCGCACTTCGACCGCGACAGTTGCGGCTTCGGGCTGATCGCCAACATGGACGATCGGCCGAGCCACTGGCTGGTACAGACCGCGATCGGCGCGCTGCGCCGCCTGACCCATCGCGGCGCGGTCGCCGCCGACGGCAAGACCGGGGACGGCTGCGGGCTGCTGCTCGGCAAGCCCGACGAGTTCCTGCGCCACGTCGCCGCCGAGGCCGGACTGCGGCTGCGCCCGCTGTACGCGACAGGCCTCGTGTTCCTGGAGCGCGACGAAGGGCTCGCTGCAGGCGCCCGCGAGCGCCTGACCGCTGAACTCACCGCCGCCGGCCTGCAGGTCGCCGGCTGGCGCGTCGTGCCGACCGACCCGTCGGCGTGCGGCGAGGAAGCGCTGCGTACGCTCCCTCATATAGAACACGTGTTCGTCAACGCGGCCGAGGGCATGGAGGCCGACGAGTTCGAGCGCCGGCTGTTCATGGCGCGCCGGCTGGCCGAGAAGGCGGCGCTCGAGGAAGACGACGACAGCTTCTACATTGCGAGCCTGTCGTCGCACACGCTTTCTTACAAGGGCATGGTGATGCCCGAGTTCCTGCCCGAGTTCTACCCGGACCTGCAGGACCAGCGCCTGCGCACGTCGGTGTGCGTGTTCCACCAGCGCTTCTCGACCAACACGCTGCCGCAGTGGAAGCTCGCGCAGCCGTTCCGGCTGCTCGCCCACAACGGCGAGATCAACACCATCCAGGGCAACCGCAACTGGGCGCTCGCGCGCAGCCGCACTTTCCAGTCGCCGCTGCTGCCTGACCTGGAAAAGATCCAGCCGCTGGTGTCGATGGAAGGCTCGGACTCCTCCAGCCTCGACAACATGCTCGAGGTGATGCTCGCCGGCGGCATGGACGTGCTGCAGGCGATGCGCATGCTCACGCCGCCCGCGTGGCAGACCGTCGACAGCATCGACCCGGACCTGCGCGCGTTCTACGAGTACCACGCCTTCCACATGGAGCCGTGGGACGGCCCCGCCGGCATCGTGCTCACCGACGGGCGCTACGCCGCGTGCACGCTCGACCGCAACGGCCTGCGCCCGGCGCGCTACGTGGTCACGCGTGACCGCCACATCACGATCGCATCGGAAGTCGGCGTCTACGACTATCCGCCCGAGTCGGTGGTCGAGAAGGGCAGGCTTGGCCCCGGCGAGATGCTCGCCGTGGACCTGCGCACCGGCGAGCTGCTGCACAGCCCGCGCATCGACGAAATCCTCAAGGCGCGCGCGCCGTACAAGCGCTGGCTGAAGGAAGGCGTGCGCTACCTCGACTCCGAGCTCGTCGACGTGCACGTGGCCGCCGAGCCGATGTCGCCGGAGCAGCTGCGCATCTATCAGAAGATGTTCAACATCTCCAACGAGGAGCGCCGCGAGGTAATCCGCGTGCTCGCCGAGAGCGAGCAGGAGGCGGTCGGCTCCATGGGTGACGACACGCCGATGCCGGTGCTGTCGCTGAAGGTGCGCCCGCTGTTCGACTATTTCCGCCAGCAGTTCGCGCAGGTCACGAACCCACCCATCGACAGTCTGCGCGAGCGCATCGTGATGTCGCTGCAGACCGAGATCGGCCGCGAGTGGAACGTGTTCGAGGGCAAGCCCGAGCACGCACAGCGCGTGGTCATGAACTCGCCGGTGCTGTCGCAGCGCAAGCTCAGGCAGCTGCTGAACACGCCTGAGTTCGGTGTTTCGCACGAGTACCTCGACCTCAACTACCCGGTCGACGCGCCGCTGGCCGAAGCGCTCGATGACCTGTGCGCGAAGGCCGAGGCCGCGGTGCGCGCCGGCACGCTGGTGGTGTTCCTGTCCGACCGTTACCTTCGCGAGGACGCTGCGCCTGTGCATGCACTGCTCGCCACCGGCGCGGTCCACCATCACCTCGTGGGCGCGGGGCTTCGCTGCGACTGCAACATCGTCGTCGAGACCGGTGTCGCGCGCGACCCGCACCACTTCGCGGTGCTGATCGGCTACGGTGCGACCGCAGTGTACCCGTACATGGCCTACCAGACGCTGCACGAACTGTCGCGCGCCGGCGAGATCCGCACCGAGGAGGGGCAGTCGCGCCAGCTTGGCCGTGCGTACCGGCGCGGCATCCGCAAGGGCCTGTTCAAGATCATGTCGAAGATGGGCATCTCGACAATCGCGAGCTACCGCGCCGCGCAGCTCTTCGAGATCGTCGGGCTTGCCGACGAGGTCGTCGAACGCTGCTTCACAGGCACGACCAGCCGTATCCAGGGCGCGAACTTCGAAGACCTGCTCGACGACCAGCGCACGCTCGCGCGCCAGGCCTGGGACCCGCAGGTCGACATCGACAACGGCGGGCTGCTCAAGTACCAGCACGGCGGTGAATACCACGCCTACAACCCCGACGTGGTCGCCGCGCTGCAGGCCGCGGCGCGCACCGGCGACTACGACCATTACCGCGAGTACGCGCGGCTGGTGAACGAGCGTCCCGTCGCGACGCTGCGTGACCTGCTGAAGCTGCGCCCCGCCGGGCCTGCGGTCGATATCTCCGAGGTCGAACCCGCCGAGGCGATCCTGCCGCGTTTCGACTCGGCCGGCATGTCGCTGGGCGCGCTGTCGCCGGAGGCGCACGAGGCGCTCGCGGTCGCGATGAACCGCATCGGGGCGCGCTCCAACTCGGGCGAAGGCGGCGAGGACCCGGCGCGTTACGGCACCGAGAAGAGCTCGAAGATCAAGCAGGTCGCGTCGGGCCGCTTCGGCGTGACGCCCGAGTACCTGGTAAACGCCGAGGTGCTGCAGATCAAGATCGCGCAGGGCGCAAAGCCCGGCGAGGGTGGCCAGCTGCCGGGTCACAAGGTCAACGAGATGATCGGTCGGCTGCGTTTTGCCAAGCCCGGCGTCGCGCTGATCTCGCCGCCGCCGCACCACGACATCTACTCCATCGAAGACCTCGCACAGCTGATCTTCGACCTCAAGCAGGTCAACCCCGAGGCGCTGGTGTCGGTGAAGCTCGTCGCCGAGCCGGGCGTGGGCACCGTCGCCGCAGGTGTCGCGAAAGCCTATGCCGATCTCATCACGATCTCGGGCTACGACGGCGGCACCGGCGCGTCGCCGCTGACTTCCGTGAAGTATGCCGGTTCACCGTGGGAACTCGGCGTTGCCGAGGCGCGCCAGGTGCTGCGCGCGAACGGGCTGCGCCATCGCATCCGGCTGCAGACCGACGGCGGGCTGAAGACCGGGCTCGATGTCGTGAAGGCGGCGATCCTCGGCGCCGAGAGTTTCGGTTTCGGCACCGCACCGATGATCGCGCTCGGCTGCAAGTACCTGCGCATCTGCCATCTCAACAACTGCGCGACCGGTGTCGCGACCCAGCACAAGGTGCTGCGCAGCCGCCACTTCATCGGTCTGCCCGAGATGGTCGTGAACTACTTCCAGTTCGTCGCGCAGGAAGTGCGCGAGATCCTCGCCGAACTCGGCGTGCGATCGATCGAGGAGATCATCGGCCGTACCGAGCTGCTCGAGCGCCTGCCCGGCGATACCGCGCGCCACCGGCGGCTCGATCTTGCCCCGCTGCTCTCCGACGGCGGGCTTGCCAGCGACGCCCCGAATTTCTGCACCGAGCCGCGCAACCCGCCGTTCGACCGCGGCGAATTTGCCGAGCGCATGCTTGCCGACGTGCTGCCGGCGATCGAGAACCGCAGCGGCGGCAGCTGGAGCTACGAGATCCGCAACTTCCACCGCTCCATCGGCGCGCGCATCTCGGGCGAGATCGCCCGGCGCTGGGGCAACTACGGCATGGCCGACAACCCCATCGAAATCCGCCTGCGCGGCTCGGCCGGCCAGAGCTTCGGCGTGTGGAACGCCGGCGGCCTGCGCATGGTGCTCGAGGGTGACGCGAACGACTACGTCGGCAAGGGCATGGCCGCCGGCGAGCTGGTCCTCAAGCCCCCGCGCGGCAGCGCCTTCGTCGCCCGCGACACCGTGATCATGGGCAACACCTGCCTGTACGGCGCGACCGGCGGCCGCGTCTACGCCGCCGGCCAGGCCGGCGAACGCTTCGCGGTGCGCAACTCCGGCGTCGTCGCGGTCATCGAGGGTGCCGGCGATCACTGCTGCGAGTACATGACAGGCGGCGTCGTCGTCGTGCTCGGACGCACCGGCGTGAACTTCGGCGCCGGGTTCACTGGCGGCTTCGCTTACGTGCTCGACCTCGACCGCGACTTCGTCGACCGCTACAACCACGAGCTCATCGACATCCATCGCGTCACGCCCGAGAGCATGGAGGCGCACCTGCATCACCTGCGTACGCTGGTCGAGGAGCACGTCACCGCCACCGACAGCGAGTGGGGCAGCGAGATTCTCGAGGACTTCCGCACCTACCTGCCGAAGTTCTGGGTCGTGAAGCCGAAGGCCGCCGACCTGCACAGTCTCATCGAATCGCTGCGCCAGGCCGCCTGAACGGCGACCGCGACCGAACGACGAACGGAACCCGACGATGGCAAACAAGAATTTCCAGTTTCTGGACGTCCCGCGACAGGATCCCGAAAAGGACCCGGCCGAGGTGCGCATCCGCCACTGGCGCGAGATCTATGGGCACTACGATGCCGAGGCCGCTGCCGGCCAGGCCGGACGCTGCCTCGACTGCGGCAACCCGTACTGCGAGTGGAAGTGCCCGGTGCACAACTACATCCCGAACTGGCTCGCGCTGATCGAAGAGGGCAACCTGTTCGAGGCCGCCGAACTTTCGCACCGCACGAACTCGCTGCCCGAAGTCTGCGGGCGCGTGTGTCCGCAGGACCGGCTGTGCGAAGGCGCGTGCACGCTCAATGACGGCCTCGGCGCGGTCTCCATCGGCAACGTAGAGCGCTACATCACCGACGAGGCGCTCAAGCAGGGCTGGCGCCCCGACATGTCGGGGGTGCGGCCCACCGGCAAGCGCGCCGCCGTGATCGGTGCCGGGCCCGCCGGGCTCGGCGCCGCCGACATCCTCGTGCGCAACGGCGTCACGCCGGTCGTGTTCGACCGCTACCCGCGCATCGGCGGGCTGATCACCTACGGTATTCCGCCGTTCAAGCTCGACAAGGAGGTCATGGAAACACGCCACGAGATCATGACCGGCATGGGCATCGAGTTCGTGCTCGGCACCGAGGTCGGCCGCGACGTCGCGTTCGACACGCTGCTGCGCGACTACGACGCGGTGTTTCTCGGCACCGGCACGTACACCTACGTGCGCGGCGGCTTCCCCGGCGAAGAGCTCGACGGTGTACACGAGGCGTTGCCGTTCCTCGTGTCGAACATCAAGCGCGTGCTCGGTGAACTCGAGAACCCGGCGCAGTACATTTCAATGAAGGGCAAGCGCGTCGTCGTGCTCGGTGGCGGCGACACCGGCATGGACTGCGTGCGCACCGCGATGCGCCAGGGCGCCACGCACGTGACCTGCGCGTACCGGCGCGACGAGGAGAACATGCCCGGCTCGCGCCGCGAGGTGCGCAACGCGCGCGAGGAGGGCGTCGAGTTCCTGTTCAACCGCCAGCCGATCGAGATCGTCGGCACCGACCGCGTCACCGGCGTGAAGGTCGTCGAGACGCGGCTCGGCGAGCCGGGCCCCGGCGGACGCCGGCGGCCCGAACCCGTGCCCGGCACCGAGAAGGTGATAGAGGCCGACGCGGTGATCGTCGCGTTCGGCTTCCGGCCGAACCCCACCGGCTGGATGGAGGCCCACCAGGTCGCGCTGCATGACAACGGCCGCGTCCGCGTGAACCGCATGGGGCGCATGCGCTACCAGACGACCAACCCGAAGATCTTCGCCGGCGGCGACATGGTGCGCGGCTCCGACCTCGTCGTCACCGCCGTGTGGGAAGGCCGCGAGGCGGCCAAGGGCATGCTCGAGTACATGGGCGTCCGCTGAGTCGAGCCGGCTCGCGCCGGCCGGCGAACGCGCCGGCGCGGCGGCGGTCGAAACCTGCTGCACCCTCCCGGAGTACATCCCGATGTTCCGATTCACGAAGCCCCGCAACGTCCCAGGCGCCGAAGACGCACTGCCCGGGCGCGACACGCCGCTTCCGGTGCCCGACCGTCACCACGTGCTCGACGCACCGCTCGCGCCGCCGTTCCCCGACGGGCTTTCGGACATCGTGTTCGGCCTCGGCTGCTTCTGGGGCGCCGAGCGCGTGTTCTGGCAGCTGCCCGGCGTGTACACCACGGCGGTGGGCTACGCTGGTGGACACACGCCGAACCCGACCTACGAAGAGGTCTGCTCGGGCATGACCGGCCACACCGAGGTCGTGCGCGTGGTCTGGGACCCGCGGCGCCTTGCGCTCGAGGCGCTGCTTGCGACCTTCTGGGAATCGCACGACCCCACGCAGGGCATGCGCCAGGGCAACGACGTGGGCACCCAGTATCGTTCGGGGATCTACACCCATGATGACGACCAGGCCCGACAGGCTGCCGAGTCGCAGGATGTGTATCAGCAGGCCCTGACCGCCAGCGGACGGGGCGCCATTACCACCGAGATCGTGCCGGCACCCACCTTCTATTTTGCCGAAGACGATCATCAACAGTATCTGGCCAAGGTGCCGGGAGGTTATTGCGGTATGGGGGGCACGGGCATCCCCTGGCCTCAGGCCTCCTGACCCGTCTCGGCACTCAGGATGACGGCGCCGCGCTCGTCGACCATGGGGCGGTCGAGCACTGCGGTGGCG
>PWYM01000150.1 GCA_003567855.1 Gammaproteobacteria bacterium
CCGACCTGGTAGAGGCCCGCGGCATCCCAGGCCTCGCCGATCAACCGCGTGTGCGCCAGCGTCTCCGAAAACTCGATGCTCCACAGCAGCGGTGCGTGGTACATCGGCTCGCCGTCCTCGCCACGGCCCATGACGCTTGCAAGATCGAAGCGGAATCCGTCCACGTGCAGCTCCCTGACCCAGTATTCGAGGCACTGCAGCAGCAGCTTGGTCACCGCCGGATGGTTGCAGTTTAGCGTGTTTCCGCACCCGGAATAGTCGACGTAGCGGCTGCGATCGGCGGGGTCGAGGTGATAGTAGAACTCGTTGCCAATACCCTTGAACCCGATCACCGGTCCGTCGCGTCCGCCTTCGGCCGTATGGTTGAACACCACGTCGATAATGACCCCGATGTCGGCGCGGTGCAGCGCCTTCACCAGGTCGCGCAGTTCGCGGCGCGCCTCTCCCTGCGCGGCATAGCCCGGATGCGGCGCATGGAACGCGACCGGGCTGTAGCCCCAGTAGTTGGTCAGTCCGAGCGCCGCCGGTCCCGGCGGCACGTCCTGCGGATCGAAGGCCATGACCGGCATCAGCTCGACGTCGGTGATGCCCAGAGATGCCAGGTAAGGGATGCGTTCAATCAGTCCCGAGAACGTTCCCGGGTACCTGACCTGCGACGACGGGTGACGCGTGAACCCACCGACATGCAGCTCATAGATCACGCTGTCCTCAGCGGGACGCTGCAGCGGGCGGTCGCATTCCCAGTCGTAGTCGTCGGCCGGCAGTACCCTCGCACGCACCGCGATGGCGCCGCGTCGCTCGGCGACCGCCCGCTCGCGGTCCCAGGTCGCCATGCCGACTTCCCGCGCGCGCGGGTCGAGCAGTTCCACCGCCTGGTCAAACATGCAGCCGGTCTGCGACGTGTCTCGTGGACCGTCCATGCGCCAGGTGTACCAGCACCCCGCGGCAAGGCCCTCGACGAAAACGTGCCAGAAGAAGAAGGTCCGGTTACGGTCGGGGTCGAGTTCGAACACCGCGAACGGACGTGGATCACTGTCGCCGCGGTAGAGCTGCAGCCATGCGCGCGTCGCGCTGCGGCTGAAGACGGAAAAATTCACGCCCGCGTCGCCGGCGGTCGCGCCGGGCGGAAAGCCCTCACCGTCGCGCTGTATCAGTTTCCCGTTCACGGTCTGTACCCGCCCGACCCGCGGATCAGTCGCCGTCGACCCAGCAAAGCAATCCGAGCTCGTGCGGGTGACCAAGCAGGGGATGACAGGGCCGCGCCCGGATCTCATAGCTCAGCCCTCCGCACCACGGCGGCGGGATTGCCAGGCGGTATCGACAGCCGCCGTCTCCATCGGGTGCATTGGCCTCGAATGGCGCAATATGCAAAGCCTCGTCGTCGGCCAGGTACATCAGCCCTTCTACCGGACGCGACCGACCCGCAAGCCCGCGCAGCGGCACTCTAAGTTCGCTGCCGAGGCCGCGGGCAATCACCGCCTCCACGCATACGTCACGCACTTCCAGCCCGTTCAGACTGACCTGCACCTCGAGCTCCAGCTCGCCGTCATGCGCAAGTTCAGTGTCGGGCTCCCCGACGAGCTCCAAGGCTACACCGGGCCATGCGTCGCGCACACGCCGCTTCCACTCGGCCAGCTCGCGGGCCGCCGCGTGGTGACCGTCCGCGAGTTTTCGGCCTAGACTGGCCGCCGGCCGATAGAACTGCTGCACGTAGTCAGTCACGAAGCGCTGGCTGTTGAAGCGCGGCAGCACCGTCGCCATCGAACGCTTGCACACGTGTACCCACTCGGGTGAATGACCGAGCGCGGGATCGCGACGGAAATAGAGCGGAATCACCTCATCCTGGAGTATCTCGTACAGGGTGCACGCGTCATCACGGTCACGCTCTTCCGACGATATGTGCGACGGCGCCGGCGGGATCGCCCACCCGTTCGTGCCGTCGTAACCTTCGGCCCACCAGCCATCGAGAACGCTCACATTGACCGTCCCCGAGATCGCCGCCTTCATCCCCGAGGTACCGCTGGCCTCGAGCGGATAGACCGGATTGTTGAGCCAGACGTCCACACCGGCGGTAAGCAGCCCGCCGAGGTCCATGTTGTAGCCCTCGATCAGCAGCACCTTCCCGAAGAACTCGGGCATGTTGGCGACTTCATGTACACGACGCATCAGCCCCTGCCCGGCCTCGTCCGCCGGATGCGCCTTGCCCGCAAACAGGAACACAACTGGTTGCTCGTCCTCGTCGACGATCTTGCGAAGCCAGTCGAGATCGGAGAACAGCAGGGTGGCGCGCTTGTACATGGCGAAGCGCCGGGCGAAACCTATCGTGAGTGCGTCCGGGCGCTCGGGGTCGAGGTGGCGCAACATGCGGTGAATATGTGCGTCGCTCTGCTGGTTGTTGCGATGCTGCATCTCCAGGCGTCGGCGCAATGCAACGAGCATGTCGCTCTTGACCTGCTGCTTGACGTACCAGAAGCGCCCGTCTGGGATTTCCATGATCGCATCGACGAGGTTGGGGTCAGTGAGCTGGTACATCCATGACGGCCCGACGTGCTGGGAAAGCAGATCCATCCATTCGCGGCGCATGAACGTCGGCACGTGTATACCGTTGGTCACGTAGCCGACGGGATTCTCGCGCGCAGGGACGCCAGGCCACGCCGACGCGAGTATGTGCGATGAGATCTCGCGGTGGATACGGCTGACGCCGTTGATCTGCCGTGCGCCGGACACGGCCAGGCGCGTCATGTTGAAGCCCGCGTCGTCGGGGGCGCCCTGACCAAGCCTCAGGAAGCGGTTCTCGTCAATTCCGAGTCCGGACACCAACCCCTGCAGCTGGTCGAGTGCCAGGCCATGCTCGAACACGTCATGGCCGGCCGACACCGGCGTATGCGTGGTGAATACTGTCGCGGCCGACACCGCCTCGAGCGCCGCATCGAAGTCCAGGCCGCGCTCGACGAGTTCGCGCACGCGTTCGACGATGCTGAACGCCGCGTGGCCCTCATTGATGTGCCAGACCACCGGGTCAAGCCCAAGCGCCCGCAGCGCGCGAACCCCGCCTATTCCGAGCACGATCTCCTGCTGGATACGCATTGCGTGATCACCACCGTAGAGTACACGGGTGACCCCACGGTCGGGGGCACCGTTGAGGTCAAAGTCGGTATCGAGCAGATAGACATGCACCCGACCGACGTTGGCGCGCCACACGCGCACGGCGACCGACCTGTCCTGCACCGGGCAGTGGACCACCACTTGGTTCCCGTCCGCATCGCATACGGGGAACACCGGCAATTCGTGCGCACGCACTGTCGTGTACTCGGCGACCTGCGCGCCATGGGCGTCGATGAACTGGCGGAAATACCCCTGGCGATAAAGCAGCCCGACTGCAACGAACGGCAGGCGGAGATCACTCGCGGTTTTGCAATGGTCACCGGCGAGTATCCCAAGCCCGCCCGAGTATATCGGCACGCTGTCGTGAAAACCGTACTCGGCACAGAAATACGCAACCAGCGTGTCGTTGTCGAGCCAGCGACGCCGCTGACCTTCCGGTGTATCGTGATAAGCATCAAAGTCGGCGAGCACACCGCGGAACGTCGACAGGAACATCTCGTCGGTTGCCGCCTTGTCCAGCACGGACTGGTCGACATAGCGCAGGAACAGCTTGGGATTTCGGCCGACTTTTCTCCACAGGTCGTGGTCGAGCAGCTCGAAAAGGTGACGGGTTGGCCAGTGCCAGCTGAACCAGAGGTTGTCGGCAAGTTCTTCCAGTCTCGTGACCGACGCCGGCAGACGGGGAATGACGTCGAGCAGGAAAGTGCGACCTGGCATTGAGAACGGCTCCGTTTTCCTAGCACCGCGATCCAGTGTGCGCCCATTCTCCGCCTGCGTGGCGTATCTTGCCAGTGCCGCGTTAAACCGCTGCCAGCGGTCGACCAGAGTCATCGCCCCGGGCTTGCACGACCTGCCTCGCCGGCCGCACTATGGCTGCCATCAAGCGCCTGGTATGGCAGCACCGGCGCGCTGGACCGTCAAAAGTTCACGGTGGGTATGAACGACTCCCTCAACTGCGACGCCCGAATCGCGTACTTCTCCATGGAAATCGCGCTGGCGCCGAACCTGCCGACCTACAGCGGCGGACTCGGCGTGCTGGCCGGCGACACTGTGCGTACCGCGGCCGATCTGGGCATACCGATGGTGGCTGTGTGTCTGCTCCATCGCCTCGGCTACTTCCGCCAGACGATAGACGGCGATGGCCACCAGCACGAAATCCCCGACCCCTGGGATGTCGATTCGCACCTCCAGAGACTCCCGGCACGCGTCAGCGTGCCACTCGAGTCCAGAATCGTGGAGATTGCCGCGTCGATCCTGCAGGTCCACGGCGTCGGCGGACACCGCGTGCCGGTCATCTTCCTGGACACCGACCTCCCGGCCAATGACGCAGCCGACCGCCGACTCACCGATCGGCTCTATGGCGGGGACGAAGTCTACCGGCTGAGCCAGGAGATCATCCTCGGGATCGGCGGTGTACGCATGTTGAGGGCGCTGGGCTTCGACCGCGTGCAGCGGTTTCACATGAATGAAGGTCATGCCGCCCTGCTCACCATAGAACTCCTCGATGAGGCGGCGCAATCAAACGGTCGAAACACCATTGGCACGCGTGAAATCGACGCCGTTCGATCGCAATGCGTATTCACGACCCACACGCCAGTGCAGGCCGGTCACGACCGGTTTCCGCTTGAGCTCGTCTACCGGCTGATGGGTCAACGCAGACACCTGCTCGATACCAAGGATGTGCTCGCCGTGGAAACCTACCAGCGCGTGCTGCGTATCGAGGGCGTCTTTACGTCGCCGGCGGAGGTTGCGAGCCAGGGCGCGGTTCTGAACATGACCTACCTGGCTCTCAACTTCAGTCGCTACGTCAACGGGGTGGCCCGCAAGCATGGTGAACTTTCGGAACTGATGTTCTCCGGGTACCGGGTCGACGCGATCACCAACGGTGTACATGCAGCGACGTGGGTCTGCCCGCCGATGGCGGCGCTGTTCGACGAATACATTCCCGGATGGCAGCGCGACAATTTCAGTCTCAGGTACGCGCTCGCAATTCCCACGGGACGTATCGTACAGACACACCGAAAGGCCAAATCCATGCTGCTCGACGAAATCGAGACCCGCACGGACACACGACTTGATCCCGATGTGCTGACGATCGGTTTTGCGCGCAGAATGACCTCGTACAAGCGCCCCGATCTGCTGTTCAGCGACCTCCAGCGCCTGCGTACGATTGCGCAAAGCCATGGGCAGATCCAGGTCGTATTCGCCGGCAAGGCGCATCCTCAGGATGGGCAAGGCAAGGCGCTGATCCACGCCGTGCACGCTGCGGCTCGCGCGCTTGGCGATGACCTCCCGATCGTCTTCGTGCCTGACTACGACGTGACACTGGCGAAACTTTTTGTTAGCGGGTGTGATCTCTGGTTGAACACGCCGAGGCCTCCAAACGAAGCGTCTGGTACAAGCGGCATGAAAGCGGCCATGAATGGCGTCCCCAGCCTGAGCACACTGGATGGGTGGTGGATCGAGGGCCACCTCGAGGAGGTGACCGGCTGGGCGATCGCCACGCCGCATGCCGGCGGAAACGACGATGGGCCCGAAGCCGAGAACCTGTACGACAAGCTCGAAAACTGCGTGATCCCGTGTTTCTACCGCGACCCGGACCGTTTCGCCCTGATGATGCGTCACTGCATTGCGCTCAATGGCGCATTCTTCAACTCCCAACGCATGCTGCACGAGTACGTGTCGAAGGCTTACGCCTGAATTGGCCGCTTTGACTGTATCCTCCGTACGCCTGTTCTTGTCAGCGCGCGCGTACGAGTATTCAGGGAAACGGTAGAGGCCGTGTGTACATCGCGTAGCCGGCAAGTGACTCCGCCGCGTCGGCATCGCTGACGGTGCTGCATTCGCCAAAGAACTCGTGCGGCTCAATGCCGCACTCGGCCTGGTGCAGACACTCGATTTGGTCAGCGACTTGCATGGCATGTTGTCGCGTGCGTTCGGAGGCGACGCCGAGCGCTGCCACCAGCCAGCGCGGACCCAGACCACGTACCGCGGCGAGCGACGCGAGCAGCAATTCCGGGCACCCGAGTCCGTCGTCGACGACGACAACGGCGCGACCGGACGGATCGGCCCGCTCGCGAATCGCCCGATACAGGGGGCGTACGGCACTCATCACGCCAAGTTGGCGCGATGCTTCATGACGCACATGACGATCATCCCCGCACAGGTGCCGTGCAGCCACGTTAAGGTGGATCCGCCCGCCTTCGTCGATCGCGCCTATCGGCAGGTCTGGATTGTGGGGCGCGCCCAGCGTACGCGCCAGAACCACGTCGAGCTCCCCATCGAGCACACGGCTGATCACGCGCCCCATGTGTACGCCGCCACCAGGCAAGCCCAGCACCAGCGGACACTGGCCGTGCAGCGCAGTCAGCCGGCGCGCGAGCAGCCGCGCGGCGTGATCACGATCGCGAAGCGGTGATCGCAGGTGAACCGCGTCGTCCCGTGATCCGGAGTGACCAGTACCCATCGTATACTCCCGATGAAGTGCGCACCCTGCATGCGAAGCCGACTACGCGGTCCGGACAACAACCCGGATGCCATGTGCTGGTGAATCGGGCTGACAGAACATAATCTTGCACCGAAGCATGAACGGAAACCACGAAATTTGAATACGGATTACCCGTACGTCCGACTCCGGCGCGCGCCCTGGCACACCGGGCGATTCGAGCATGGCGATACCCGAAACCGTGCCTGATCCGCGTGATGACATCCACGCCAAGGTGGCCTTCCTCGTCGACCGGGCCACGCTCGACGGCGAGCACGATCCGGCGCCGACGCGTGTCATCGAAACGCATCTCTCGTGGGTCTTCATCACGGCGGAGCGGGTGTACAAACTGAAGAAACCTGTCCGTTACCCCTTCGTCGACCTCGTCACCCTGGACGCGCGATTGCACAACTGCCGCGAGGAGCTGCGGCTCAACCGTGAACTTGCGCCCGATGTCTACCTTGGCCTGACGACTCTCTTCTGGTGCCACGCTTGCGGCTTCAACCTCGACGGGGACGGTGAGTTCGTCGATGTGCTCATACGCATGCGCCGGTTGCCCGACATCCTTTGCCTGGAGAACCAGCTCCGCGCCGGCACGGTTCAGCCAGCCGAGGTGACGCGTGCCGCGGATCGGCTTGTCGGCTTCTACCAGCACCAACCGCCACTCCCCCCGGCCGATCCGGCGGATATCGGCGCACGACTCGATGCCGATGCGGACGAACTCCGGGGGCTCCTGAGATCGCACACTCAGCTCTGTACCCTCGTCAGCGCATTGCACGACGGGCTGAACCGGTATGGCGGCGCCCTGGGTCGCCGCCCGCGCCTCGAAGCCCACGGAGACCTGCGACCGCAGCACGTCTACCTGGGCCCCGATCCGGTATTCATAGACCGGCTCGAGTTCAGCCGGGCACTGCGCGTGATGGATCCGGTCGAGGAGTTGGCGTACCTGCACCTTGAATGCACCCGCCTCGGAGGAGAATGGGTGGGGCGCAGCTTCCTCGAGCACTACCAGGCATACAGTGGCGACCGGATCCCTTCCGCACTGCTCGCGTTTTACCACGCCCGCCGTGCACTGCTCTGGGCACTGCTCGCCGCACGTCATGTCGAGCGTGGCGGTGACCGCGAGCACTGGATCGGTATCTCGCACGACTACGTGCGCCACGGGCTCGAGGCGATCGGCAATGCCAACCAGGCGCCTGGAGCACGATAAGAGGTACGGACATCTTTCGCGATCGTTTCACTTCGAGCACATGGTTGCGCGTCGCGCAGACCTCTCTACGTGAACTCCCTGATATGCTTCCGGCAGGCCTCGGGGCAACGTAGGTGAAGGGTCGAGTTTCCATTGCGCGCGGAGAGCGAACATGTCGCTGCATGCGATCGACGATGCCGTGGCCGTGGTGCTTGCCGGCGGACGCGGCTCCCGGCTTGCACCGCTCACCGACCATTGCGCGAAGCCGGCACTGCCATTCGCGGGCAGCTTCCGCACCATGGACTTCGTCCTGTCGAACTGCCTGAACTCCGGCCTGAATCGCATCGGAGTCCTCACGCAGTACCACTCCTCATCACTGATCCGTTACCTGTCGCGCAGCTGGCAGCCGTTGTACACGGGGCCTTACCGCTCGCTCGACATCTGGCCGGCTGAACAGCGTCCGGATCCGCACTGGTTCGAAGGTACCGCCGACGCCGTTTACCGGAACCTCGACCAGATCCAGCGCTATCGACCGCGTCATGTGCTGGTACTCGCGGCCGATCATGTCTACCGCATGGATTACCGGGCAATGCTTGACGAGCACGAACGTCGCGGTGCCTCTGTCAGTATCGGCTGCATCGAGGTCGCCGCCAGCCAATGCAGACACTTCGGCGTGATGCGCGTCCACGACGACGGTTACATCCGGCGTTTTGTCGAGAAGCCCGCGAGCCCGATGGATCTGATGACGACACACGGTGGTGTGATCGCCTCTATGGGGATCTACGTATTCGAGACCAGCACGCTGGTCGATCTGCTGTCCGAGGATGCCGGGCAACCGGGGTCGCACCATGACTTCGGTCGCGACATCATCCCGCGGCTGGTGCGTTCCGGTTCGACCGCGGTGCGGGCGCACCGCTTCCATGATCCTGCCGCTGACGGGCCCGCGTACTGGCGAGATGTCGGCACACTGGATGCGTACTGGCACGCACACCTCGAGATGGCGCAGCCGTGCCCGCCCATCGACCTGGCAGACCCGGCATGGCCCGTGCGCGGCGAGACGACCGCCAGCGCGCCGCCACGGCTCATGTGTGACCCGGTGAGCGGCCAGCCAAGCGTGAGCTTCAACAGCCTGATTGCCCCCGGTTGTGAAATTCAGGGCGCACTTGTGCGTGAATCGGTGTTGTATCCCCACGTCCACGTAGGCGGTCGCAGCGTGATCGAACGGTCGGTGGTACTACCCGGCGCGCGTATCGGCGCCGATTGCCGGATAAGCAATGCCATCGTATGCGCCGGCCATCACGTACCGGCCGGCACCGTCGTGGGCGAGGAACGGCAGGCCGATGCAGTAACCTGTTTGCGGTCCGAGGGCGGTATCGCCGTAGTGACGCCTGGTGGCACGTACGCCGCGGAAGATGGCAGGTCCGAGGCGTATCTGCCCGTGCATTGGCACTAGGATCAAACGGAGACTCCGGGATGTTCCGCAGCCGCGAACACGCCGCAGAACGCCTGGCAGTGCGTCTGATCGCATACCGCGGCCACAGGCCACTCGTGCTTGCAGTGCCCCGCGGCGGGGTGCCGATGGGCCGGATCATCGCCGACGCTCTCGACGGCGAGCTCGACGTGGTGCTGGTCCACAAGATCGGCGCACCTGGTCACGCCGAGTACGCGATAGGCGCGGTCGACGAGAACGGTCATGCAGAGTTCAGTGCAATTGCGCATGAAGTGCGTCCCGACTACCTGCACACCGAGGTGCAACGCCTGGTGTTGCACCTGCAGGCGCGCAGACAGAGTTACGGGCGGCCACCGGCAGACCCTTCCGCACGCACCGTGATCGTTGTCGACGATGGCGTGGCGACCGGCGCCACACTGCTTGCCGCCCTGCGGCTGCTCGCCGCCCAGCACCCGGCCCGGCTCGTCGCGGCCGTGGCCGTTGCGCCCCGGGAGACGCTCGCCGCACTCGGAGACGTCGCCGACGAGGTGGTGTGCCTGGAGACGCCGAACTGGTTCCGGTCGGTGGGAGAGCATTTCGAGGATTTTCGACAGATCAGTGACGACGAGGTCGAAGCCCTGCTCGCGGCGCAAACAACGACAACGCAGTGACGCGGCTTGGAGCCCGCAGACCGCACTTGCCACTGCGCTGTCAGACGCAACCCGTCCCCACGTCGCTCAGCGCTGCGATCGCATCGGCCACGAGCCTGGCGACGCTTACCCGCTGCAGGCGAACGTAATCGTCAATGCCCGGCACCGGGGGTACGCTGTCGGTCACGATGATGTGGTCGGGTCCGTCGGCGTCGAACAACGCTTGTGCCGGCGGCGTGAAAAGTCCGTGGGTGGCTGCAGCAATGACCGTTGCCGCGCCAGCCCTGCGACACGCCTGGGCCGCACGAAGCAACGTGCCTCCGGTGACGATCATGTCGTCCACGATGATCACCGCGTGGCCAGCCACCTCGCCCACAACCGCGGAACCTGTCACGACACCTTCGCTGCGCTGCTTGTCGATGAAGCCGCTCCCGACGCTGTGCCCGGACAGTTGCGCCAGGACTCCCCGGAAGCGTTCGGCACGTTTCACGCCGCCGGGGTCCGGCGACATCACCACGACTGGCAGTGACCCCACCTGATCCGCTACCGCGTTGGCAATTGGTGCGTCGGCTTCAAGCAGACAGGTAGGACACCGGAATGCATTCTCGAAAGCAGCTGGATTGTGGACCTCGAGCACGACCACGCAGTCCGTACCAACAGCCTCGAACAACTGGGCGACGTAGCGCAGTGACAAAGGGTCCCGGTGCTTGGTACGACGATCCTTGCGCGCGTAACACAGGAACGGCGTAACCACAGTGACGCGTCGTGCGCCGGCGTCGCGCAGTGCCGCGACGAAGAACAACAAGCGTACCAGTCGATCGTTGACACCACGCTCCGCCGTGCCGCGCAGCGTATGGATGACATACGTATCATGGCCGCGAAAGCTTTCCAGAGGCCGGAGCTTGAACTCGCCGTCGTCAAAGTCGCGCGATTCGTAGCGGGCCAGTGGCTGGCCCAGTGCGTCCGAGATCTGCGTCGCAAACCCCTGCGCACAGTCCAGGGCAAACAGCAGAGGCGCGCGGTGGCCAGCAGTCGGGTTCAAATCCAGGGAAGACATCATGGCGCTACCATTCATCCCCCAACCTCACGCCCAGCTTCGGTAATACGAACCGGTGTATCGCCAGGATGAGTACTATCACGCCGAACGCGATGGCAAAAACGCCGAGGGCACCACGGATGTCATACATCAGCTCAGGCGCCAGAACCAGAACGACAGCCAAGGCCAGCATGATGATACCGCCGATCAGCTTGAGTATACGGCCATGACGCCCCTCGAGGCGGTCTACCCGCAATGTAATCAGTGCCGCGACGAAGATCACCAACTCTATGCCCAGGTAAATCAACAGATAAAGCGCCAACAGTGCAGCGAATACCGGCCAGTCGACGTGATGGCTTGCGACTATACCGCTCCACACCACGGGAAACCCCGCTGTGCATGGCAATTCGATGAACGCGATGCCTCCCGCCATCAATGCTGTTGCTCCAATCAATGCCGGCATTGAACGGCCTTCGGACATCAGACCGCGTATTCGCCGGTA
>PWYM01000145.1 GCA_003567855.1 Gammaproteobacteria bacterium
CGGAGTAACAATAATTTTTTGTAAAATTGTGTTTTATTAAGTAGTTTTTTAATAAACTGATTTAAGATTAATTTCTATGGATGATCAAACTTCCGCAATACTCCAAAGGTATCCCCGGGGGCACCGTGATTGTCTGATTCCCATACTTCAGGATATTCAGGAAGAGTATGGTTATCTTTCCGGGTCATCTGTCGTTGAAGTAGGGCGACACCTGGATATCCCGTCAAGTAAGATATTCGGACTGGCAACTTTCTATAACCAGTTCCGTTTCGAACCGCGGGGCCGTTTTCATGTGCGTCTGTGTCACGGAACATCATGTCATATTACCACTGCCTCTGAGATACTTAAGGAGCTTGAGAAAAAACTACGTATAAGTCCCGGACAGACTTCACGGGACGGTATGTTCAGCCTGGAGCTTGTAGCCTGCATGGGTGCATGTCATTTGTCCCCGCTTATACAGGTTAACGATAGTTACCACACAAAACTGGAACCCGGCAACATAGGTGATATAATAGATTCATATATACAAGGGGAGGAATAATTATGTCTGTAAAAAATCATGTGCCGGTTGACAGGGAATACCTCGTAAACAATGTACTTTTATGCGAGTCTGCCGACCTCCCGGTTGAGGTGGAAAAATTTCTGAAGCTTGTCCGCCGGGAAAAAGTAAAATATCCTGTTATCCTTGTTGGTACAGGAAGCTGTGGTATGATATCCGGAGCAGGGGAGACACTTGTGGAGATAAATAAATATCTTTCCGATAGGGAAATAAAGGCTGATGTGGTTGAGACCGGGTGCACCGGGTATTGTTCCTCCGAGCCGGTCGTTGAAGTCCAGTTACCCGGCAAAACCAGGGTATCATTTAAAAATGTCACTGCCGGAAAGATTCCGTTTGTTCTTGACGGCATGTTCAACAGCATGGTCCCGGAGGAACTTGTACTGGGACAGTATAAGAGCTCGTCCCTTGAATTATGGAAGGATGTTCCTTTTATTGGTGAGCTGCCTTTTTTTGTCATGCAGTACAGGAACCTGATGAAAAACTGGGGCCGTATCAGTCCACACTCAATAGAAGAATACATAGCAACAGGGGGATACAGGTCGTATGTTAAAACAATAAGGAACTATACCCATGAGGAAGTATGCGATATAGTCGAAAAAAGTGGCTTACAGGGCAGGGGAGGAGGAGGTTTCCTTACGGGGAAAAAATGGAAGATTGCCCATGGCGTGATAGCTGACCAGCGTTATCTTCTGTGCAACGCCAATGAGAGCGACCCCGGAGGTTATGCCAACAGGGCAATGATAGAGAGCGATCCTCATCGTCTCCTGGAGGGTTTGGTCATTGCGGCATATGCAGTCGGAACCTCAAAAGCTTATATTTACATCCGTAATGATTACAAAACAGCTATACACAGGCTGGAAAAGGCTGTTGAACAGGCAAGAGATTATGGTTTGCTTGGACACAATGTTTACGGCAGCGGGTTTAACATAGATATCATCCTCAGTAAAGGTCCCGGCGCATTTGTATGCGGAGAGGAGACAGCCATGATAAGCAGTATTGAAGGAAAAAGAGGCATGCCGGGGCCGAAACCCCCTTATCCTGCCGTTTCAGGTCTGTTTGGGAAGCCCACCGTTGTAAATAATGTGGAGACTCTTTCAAATATTCCTGCAATCTTTGAAAACGGACCGGACTGGTTTATTTCTCTTGGCAATGAGACAGCTCCGGGGACCAAGATGCTGGTTTTATCCGGAAAGGTCAATGATCAGGGGATCATTGAGGTGCCGCTCGGCACCAAAGTAAGGGATATTGTATTTTTAGCAGGAGGAGGAGTTCCGGGTAACAAGAGCTTCAAGGCTGTACATGTCGGCGGACCTTCAGGCGGGTTCCTTACTTCTGAAAATATAGATGTACCCTACGACTTTGATTCCCTTGCATCGGAAGATGTATACATGGGTTCAGGAGGGATGGTTGTCCTTGACGAGGATTGCTGCATAATTGATACCGTAAAATATTTTATGGATTTTATACAGAAGGAGAGCTGCGGCAAATGCATTCCCTGCAGGGAGGGTACAAGCCGTATGCTGGAAGTTTATGAGAACATTACAAAACGTCCGGTAGATGAAAACGGCCATACCACACTTGAAAGGTTTAAGGGGGTGATGCAGCTGGAAAGTCTTGCAGGAGTGATAAAGGATACCTCTTTATGCGGACTCGGCCAGAAAGCACCGAACCCGGTAATCAGCTCACTGAAATATTTTCGCAGTGATTATGAGGAACATATATTCGACAGGGAGTGCAGTGCCGGGGTGTGCAAGGAACTGAGATTGTTCTATATTGACGTGGACAAGTGTACCGGTTGCACTGTCTGTGCATCCAAATGTCCGGTATCTGCTATTATCGGCACAAAACGGCATCCGTTTTTTATTGTTGAAGAGAAGTGTACCGGATGTGGTGTTTGTTATGATGTTTGTAAATTCAATGCCATATCTGTTAAATAATGATTATTTATTTCAAATCATAAATTTAC
>PWYM01000180.1 GCA_003567855.1 Gammaproteobacteria bacterium
TGCAGGCTGCGCTTGATCAGCCCGATGGTGCGCGCGCCGACGCCCTTGAGGCCGGGGTGCTGCTCGAGCACCAGGAAGATCTCCATCAGCGCACTCGGGCCACGCTCGAAGACCTGCTGGTCGACGACCTCGAGGTAGCCGTTGCGGACCTGGAAGCGGTCGTTCAGCGGTTCGGGTGTTGCCTTGGGGTCGAGCAGGATGGCCTCTTCGAAAAGCTGCAGCAGCATCTCGTTGATGCGCGACAGCTCCATCACCGTGCGGTAGTAGCGCTGCATCATCTGCTCGACGGCGAGCGTGTAGCTTGCATCTTCATAGCCGAGCAGCTCGGCGAGCCGGATCTGGTGGTCGAACAGCAGCCGGTCCTCGCGACGCCCCGTCAGCAGGTGCAGGCCCCAGCGGATCTTCCAAAGGAAGTTCTGGCCGTCGACGAGCTTCTGCAGCTGGCCGTCGGTGAGAAAGCCGGTATCGACGAGTTCGCTGAAGCTCACCGTGCCGAGGTGGCGGCGCGCGATCCACGAGATGACCTGGATGTCGCGCAGCCCGCCCGGCGAACCCTTGACGTTGGGTTCGAGCTTGTAGCCGGTGTCGTCGTAGCGCAGGTGGCGTGCGCGCTGCTCGTCGCGCTTGCCGCGGAAGAAGGCATCGGCCGGCCACATGTGCTCGGGCGAGATGCGCTCGGCGAGCGCGTCGGTGAGTGCGGCCGGGCCGCAGAGCCTGCGCGCTTCGATCATCGTCGTCAGCACGGTGATGTCGTCGGCGGCCTGCTGTTCGCAGTGCGCAAGCGTGCGCACGCTGTGGCCGATCTCCAGGCCCATGTCCCACAGCGCGGCGAGGAACGTACCGAGGCCGGCTTCCTCACCGTTGGCGCCGTCGTCGGGCAGCAGCACGAGCAGGTCGATGTCGGAGCCGGGCAGCAGCTCGCCGCGGCCGTAACCGCCGACCGCGACCAGCGCGGCGGTGTCGACCAGCGTGCCGCCGTAGTGGCGCCACGCCGCGACGATCACCGCGTCGACGAGTTCGGCGCGGCGGTGGACGAGGGCGTCGACGGGGTGCCCGGCACGGAAGGCATCGGCAAGCGCCGCGTCGCCCTGGCGCAGCAGCTGGCGGCAATCGGCGGTCGCGCGCTCGGGGTCGGAGAAGCAGCGGTCCAGGGTCGCCGAAGGCGGGACCGCCGGCAGTTCGGGGCGGGCCGGTGCGGCGCTGCTCACGGGGTGCCGCTGGCGCCCAGGGTCAGCACCTCGACGCCGTCGTCGGTGACGAGCAGCGTGTGTTCCCACTGTGCCGACAGCGAGTGGTCCTTGGTGACCACCGTCCAGCCGTCGCCGAGCAGTTTCACGTGGCGTTTGCCCGCGTTGACCATCGGTTCGATCGTGAAGGTCATGCCGGGTACGAGTTCGAGGCCGGTGCCGGGGCGCCCGTAGTGGAGCACCTGCGGGTCCTCGTGGAAGACGCGCCCGATGCCGTGGCCGCAGTACTCGCGCACCACCGAGCAGCGGTTGGCCTCGACGTAGGTCTGGATCGCGTGCCCGATGTCGCCGAGGCGCGTGCCCGGGCGCACCTTGTCGATGCCGATCAGCAGTGCATTGCGTGCAATGTCCGACACGCGACGGGCCTGCACCGAGGTGTTGCCGACATGGAACATGCGGCTGGTGTCGCCGTGGAAACCGTCCTTGATGACGGTGATGTCTATGTTGACGATGTCGCCGTCGCGCAGCTTGCGGTCGCCGGGGATGCCGTGGCAGACGACATGGTTCACCGAGGTGCAGATCGATTTCGGGAAGCCGCGGTAGTTCAGCGGCGCGGGGGTCGCCTGCTGGCGCTCGGTGATCCACGCGTGGCAGATCGCGTCGAGTTCGCCGGTGGTCACGCCCGGGCGCACGTGCTCGCCGATCATGTCGAGTACTTCGGCGGCAAGCCGGCCGGCAGTGCGCATCTGCGCCTGTTCCTCGGGCGTTTTGATCGTCACGTTCATGGCAGGAAGGCTTTGCGTGGACACGTCAGGGCTCGCGCGGTCGTGGGTGGTACGGGTCGGACGGGATTCCGGCTGCAACCCGGCATTATGGACCCGATGCCGGCGTCCGGGGCCGCGTGGCGTCCCTGTCCGGACGTGCCAGGCCTCACCAGGAGGGCCTGCAAGGCACTGGCAGACGCAGGCGCCGGTGCGCCCAGTAAACCCCCAGTGCCCCCGGTGCCCCCGGTGCCCCCGGTGCCCCCAGGGGCGACCCGGTCCGCTCGGCTAAAAACCGCGTGCAGATTGTTGTATCAAGCCCTCTATGCTATAAAGCGCGCGCCGCAAAGGCAATTCAACTAAACCACACACGGGCCGGCACATGACGCCGGGTGCCTGTCGTTCGCGGCAGGTTGCGCCATGGGGCTCGTGGAGGCTTAACCCGAGGAGTAAACATGGCTGACGTTTCCATGCGCCAGATGCTGGAGGCGGGCGTGCATTTCGGACACCAGACGAGGTACTGGAATCCGCAGATGTCGCCCTTCATCTTCGGCGAGCGCAACAAGATCCA
>PWYM01000062.1 GCA_003567855.1 Gammaproteobacteria bacterium
AGCCCGTCGAAGTGGAAAGCCTCGAGCCAGTACAGGGCACTCGACAGCAGGAAGCTTCGCACCTCGTTGCGATCGTAATTGAACACCAGCGTGCCCCAGTCGGGGTGGTCGGCTTTGAGCGGATCCGGATATTCGTAGAGTGCGGTGCCGTCAAAGCGGGCTAGACCGTGCGCGTCGCGCGGGAAATGACCAGGCACCCAGTCGAGCAGTACTCCCACATCGTGGCGATGGCAAAAATCGACAAAATACCTGAGATCATCGGGTTCGCCGTAACGGCACGTCGGAGCGAAATAGCCGGTAGGCTGGTATCCCCAGGATTCATCGAGCGGGTACTCGGTAAGCGGCATGAGTTCGATGTGCGTGAACCCGAGCCTGCGCACATAGGGGACGAGCTCGTGAGCGAGTTCGCGGTAGCTGCGCGTACGCCCGTCTGCACCGCGGCGCCACGCGCCGGCGTGCACCTCGTAGATCGACATGGGTGCGTGCAGCCAGTCGCGACTTGCCCGGCGCTGCAGCCAGCGGGCGTCGCCCCAGGCATGTCGCGGGCGGGGCGCAACCACGGACGCCGTCGCCGGGCGCAGCTCGGCGAGCCTCGCGTAGGGGTCGGCCTTGACGTGCAGCGTACCGGTGTCGCGATTGCGCAGTTCAAACTTGTACAGCTCGCCTGGTGCAAGGCCGGGCACGAACAATGCCCAGACACCAGTACCGCCGTGCGCGCACATCGGGTGGCGCCGCCCGTCCCAGGCGTTGAAGTCGCCGACCACGCTCACGCGCGCCGCGTCGGGGGCCCAGGTGGCGAAGCGTACGCCGTCGACACCCTGGACGCGCAGTTCATGTGCTCCGAGCAGCGATTGGCTGTGGATGTTGTCACCGCGGCCGAATGCGTCGAGCGCATCGGGATCGAGATCAGCCGGAAACGCATACGCGTCCCACTCGTCGATTTCGATATGGTTACGGTATTCGACGAGCAGTCTATAGGGTACGGCCGCGGTGTCGGCATCGCCGACCCACTCGAAGGCGTCTCCGTCGCCGATGCGCCTGAAGGCGTCGCGGGTGCTGGCGAGGCGCACGCTACGGGCGCCCGGCCGGTACACGACGATCAGCTGCCGGCCGTCGGCCAGCGTGCGCGGCCCGAGTATCGACCAGGGGTCGTGCAGCCGCCCTGCCTCGAGCATCTGCAGGGCAGGGTGGGTCGGATCGGTCAGCGTTTCCGATCCGTTGACGCTACCGGATCCGTTCATGTCGCAGGGTTTCCGTATTACCGCGTAGCGGGTTCGATGCCTGTCGGGCCGTGGCCCTGATATAGTCGAGCAATAATCGCTCAATCCGGTGACGCCGGGGGACGCACGCAATGAAACCGCTCAAGTCCGGTCGCTACGTGAGCCAGCTCACCAAGAGTACCATGGCGATCGTACTGGCCGGTGGTCGTGGAGAGCGGCTTGGCCCACTGACAAGCCACCGTGCCAAGCCCGCGGTCACGTTCGGGTGCAAGTTCCGCATCATCGATTTTACGCTGTCGAACTGTGTCAATTCGGGCATCCGGCAGATCCTCGTGCTCACCCAGTACAAGGCCCAGTCACTGATCCAGCACATCCAGCGCGGTTGGAGCTGGATGCGCAGCGAGTTTGGCGAGTTCGTGCACCTGGTCCCAGCGCAGCAGCAGATCGACAGTCACTGGTATCGTGGCACTGCAGATGCCGTTTACCAGAATCTCGATCTCATCGAGGCACATCATCCGGACCTCGTGCTGGTGCTTGCCGGTGATCATGTCTACAAGATGGATTACGGGCCGATGATCGCTTTCCACGTCGACAGCGGCGCCGAGATCACCGTGGGCGTGGTCAAGGTGTCCATCAATGATGCCAACGCGTTCGGGATCGTGACAATAAATGACGAACAGCAAATCATGCAGTTCGATGAAAAGCCGGCATCGCCGGTACCGATGCCGGGCAGCAACGACACTGCACTCGCTTCGATGGGCATCTACGTGTTTTCGCGGCAACTGCTCGCCGAGTGTCTGCAGACCGATGCAAGGGCAGAGGGTTCAACCCACGATTTCGGACGCGACATACTGCCGCGCTGTATTCGGGGTCGCCGCGTGCTTGCGTATCCCTTCGAACACGTGGCGACGCGTGCCCAGGCCTACTGGCGTGACGTGGGCACTGTCGATGCATTCTACGAGGCGAACATGGAGCTCATGCACGTAACGCCTGAACTCAACCTCTACGATGAAAACTGGCCGATCTGGACGTACCAGGAGCATACGCCGGCAGCGAAGTTCGTGCTCGACCAGCCGGGCAACACCGGAACCGCGATCAATTCCATGGTAGCCGGAGGTTCCATCATCTCGGGCGCGACGGTGCGCGAGTCTCTGCTGTCGGCCTTTACTCGAGTCGCGGAGCGCACGCTGATCGAGCGCAGCGTGATACAGCCCCACGTCTCGATCGGGGCAGACTGCCGTATCCAGCGCGCCATCATCGACAGTGAATGCCACATCCCGGATGGCACCGTGATCGGCCAGGATCCGGTCCGTGACCGTGATCGCTTCCACGTGACCGAAAGAGGCGTGGTGCTGGTCACCGCGGACATGCTCAACCCATCCGATTCGACCAGCGACACCGGGCGGCTGTGCCGGCTCATGTGAACGGGCTGCCGCCCGAGCGTTCAAGCGGTGTCCTGCTGCACCCGACGTCGTTGCCGGCGGCGGCGGCCGGCGAGTCACCACTGGAGCCCGCGAAACGCTTCATCGATCTGCTGGCCGACTCGGGATTCGGATGGTGGCAGGTGCTGCCTCTGGGTCCCGTCGATGCCCACGGGTCTCCATACAGTCTGCGATCGGCCCATGCCGGTGATCCCGGCCTCTTCGATACCCCATCCTTTCAGCGCGGGCTTGATGAATTCCTCGGCCGTAATCGCCACTGGCTGGTGCCCTACGCAACTTACAAGGTGTTGCGCAGAATGCACCGCAACCGACCATGGTGGATCTGGCCACCCGCGCATCGCGACCGTGATCCGGACGCGCTTCAGCAAGTGCAGGCATTACCCCTGTATCGCGAGGTGCTCGGTGAGCAGCTTGGGTTTGATGCCGCGTGGCAGGCCATACGCGACCATGGTGTCTCGCGCGGCGTGCGGATACTCGGTGACCTTCCATTCTATGTCGACCACGACAGCGTCGACGCATGGTGGTCGCCGGAACTGTTCCGGCTCGGACCGGACGGCAGCGCAATCGAGGTCGCGGGTGTGCCGCCGGATTACTTCAACCATGAGGGGCAGCGCTGGGGTAATCCGCTCTACGACTGGGATGCGCTCCGCGACCGGGATTTCGACTGGTGGGTCGCCCGGCTTAGCACCCAGCTGCACCGATTCGACGCATTGCGCCTTGACCACTTCCGGGGGCTCGTCCAGCACTGGGTCGTCGCGGCGGACGCGGAGTCAGCGCGTGACGGATGCTGGCGGGACACGCCGGGCGAAGCGATGCTTTATCGAGTGCAGACGGCGCTGGGCGGGTTGCCGCTTGTCGCAGAAGACCTCGGCAACATTACCACGGAAGTTCATGCGCTGCGCGAGCGCTTCGGGTTGCCGGGCATGCTGGTGCTGCAGTTCGCGTTCGACGGCTCACCCGACAACCCCTACCTGCCGGAGCATCATTCCGAGAACAGCGTGGTCTATACCGGAACGCACGACAATGATACGACGCTGGGGTGGTACCGGTCGCTCGACGACCATACTCGCTCGCTGGTGGACGCGAGATTCGGCGGCGGTAGTGGTAACGCGGTGCGCGCGGTTATCGAGGCGGCTTTCGACTCGCCGGCTCGACTTGCAATGATCCCGATGCAGGACCTGCTCGAACTCGGGAGCGAGGCGAGGATGAACGTGCCGGGAACGGTCGGTAACAACTGGCAGTGGCGTTTTGACTGGTCGCAGGTGACCTCGGATCGTGTCGACTGGTGGCGGCGCATCGTGGATCGCAGTGGTCGGAGTTGAACAGCGTGGTCAGGCGTCCGTGAGCGTCGCGTAAAGGCGTTCGTAGTGGGGCCCCTGGCGTTCCCAGGAAAAATCAGCGGCCATCGCGTTGCGGACCAGGCCTTGCCAGGCGCGGGGTTCGCCATACCAGTCGAGTGCCTGTCGCAGCCCCCAGCTCAGCCCCGTGACGTCAGCGTCCCGGAACACCACGCCGGTGCCGGCCCCGGTACCCGGATCGAAGTGCTCGACGGTATCGGCCAGCCCGCCGGTCGCGCGGACGACCGGTATGGTGCCGTAGCGCATCGCGTAGAGCTGGGTCAGGCCGCAGGGCTCGTAGCGCGAGGGGACCAGCAGAATATCCGCTGCAGCAAGCAGTCGATGTGCGAGTGACTCGTCGTGCGCGACGCACGCATGGAATCGGTCCGGATGAGCGTCTGCAAGCGCCAGCAGCGCCTGTTCGTAACGTGCTTCTCCGGTACCCAGCACGACGCAGTCGAATGCCCGCTCGGCAAACAGGTCCGGCAGTGCGCCAAGCACCAGGTCGATGCCTTTCTGACCGGCAAGTCGCGTGACCATCGCCACCAGCGGTCCATCTCCGACCGACGGCAGTTCGAGCGCGTCGCGCAACGCGGTGCGGTTCTTGCGTTTGTGCTCAATGTTGCTGACATCGTATCTGGCTGGGATCAGCGCGTCGGTGGCCGGATTCCAGTACTCATAGTCGACACCATTGAGGATGCCGTGCAGATCGCCCGAGCGGGTACCAAGCAATCCGTCGAGTCCCATGCCGAGTGCCGGGGTCAGGATCTCGCTTGCGTGGGTAGGGCTCACGGTTGTCAGGATATCGGCCTGGCGTATGCCCGCGGCGAGGAAGTTCACCTGGTCGCGGCGTCCCGGCATGGTCAGCGCATCAGTCACTGCCGGATCACTCCAGGCGGGCAGTGCTTCGCGCTCGAAGATGCCCTGGTAGCCTATGTTGTGGATGGTCAGTACCGACCGGGGCTCATGTGCGGTGGCTGAAGGTGCAATGGCCGTCGCGGCCGTGGTGTGCCAGTCGTGCAGGTGAATGACATCCGGCGCCGGCCGGAGAGTGTGAGTCAGGGCGCGTGCCGCATAGCCGAACATCAGAAAGCGTGCAGCATCGCGCTCGTCACCCAGGTAGATGGCGGGATCGGAGAAGTACGCGCCACAGCGCACGCGACGAAGAAGAATTCCGTCATGGACTTCGTCATTCAGATCCCATTGCGGGCGGGAGAAGTCGGGCGGGGCACCGCCATCACCGGTGCCGTAGTCCGGCAGCAGGACTTCGACATCATGGCCGCGGCCCTGCAGCCAGCGCGCCAGACCGCTGACCATGTCGGCGAGGCCGCCGGTTTTGGCAACGTTGCCGTACTCGGCGGTGATCATACGTACGCGCATGTTCCTGGTCCCTGTCGGGCATTCGGGCGACTCAGCCTGCAACGCCGGTGACTTTACAGGATCAGGAAGTATTTATGCGCGACTGCCGGTGCGGCGCAGGACGATGCTGCGGCAAAGGGCCGGCCCGCCGTGGCGGGCCGGCAGGGCAGAAAAACGTTTCAGCCGACTTCAACCTTGACCGTGCGCGGTGTCGAGGCCTTGGTCTTGGGCAGGTGGATGGTGAGTACCCCATCACGGCTCTCGGCCTTGATGGCGTCTGTGTCGACGTCCTCAGGTAACCGGAAAGAGCGGGCAAAGCTGCCGTAGAAACTCTCTATCCGGTGTACCTTGTCGTCCTTGAGCTCATTGTCGATCTTGCGCTCGCCACGGATCGACAGCATGTCGCCGTTGAGCTCGATCTGAATGTCTTCCTTGCGCACCTCGGGCAATTCGGCCTTGATGCGGTACTCGTGTTCACTCTCGGTAATGTTCGCGGTCGGGCGCCAGTCGGCGCCAACAGCCGGTTCACCATTTCCGGCGTTGCGCCCGAGAAGGTGATTGAACCGCTGGAAGATATCGGCCGTGTCGTGGAACGGGTCCCAACGCATGAGATTCATGGCTATAAGTCTCCGTATGCAAATCGAAGCGGGGCAGACGACGTATCGCCGGCTCGATGCATACGGTGGCCGGACCGTACCGACTGACGCCGCGCACTCACCGACTTTATTGATCGTATCCGGATATCCACGATACGCAAGCTCGGAAATCCCCTATGTTCCGTCTCACGGCGTTCGTCAGCTTCGGGGAGAGCCGCCCTGGTGGTGTCCCTTCGAGCGACGCGGTGTGCGCCGGCGGCGGCGCGCACCGCCTGGCGCCGGTCGGGTACCGCCGCCGTTACGGGGCGAGTGTTCACCCGCGCCCGGTCCGAGGGCTGCTTCAGACGCGTCGAGCGCGTCGTGGCCGGACACACGCAGGACCTCCAGCGGCCGGCCGATCAGCTTTTCTATGCCGCGCAGGTCACTGCGTTGGTCGGGTGAGACCAGGGAGATCGCGATACCCGTCTCTCCGGCACGGCCGGTACGACCGATGCGGTGCACGTAGTCCTCCGGCACATTCGGCAGGTCGTAGTTCACGACGCCGGGCAGGCCGTCGATGTCGAGACCGCGCGCGGCGATGTCGGTGGCCACGAGTATGGACACCGAACCGTCCTTGAAGCCGGCCAACGCCTTGGTGCGTGCGGCCTGGCTCTTGTTGCCGTGGATCGCACTGGCCCCGAGCTGCTCGCGGTTGAGCTGTTCGGCGAGCCGGTTCGCACCGTGCTTGGTGCGCGTGAACACGAGTGTCCGGTCCCAGCCCTGCTCTCGCAGCAGGGCGACCAGCGCCTGGCGCTTGGCTTTCTGATCAACGTGGCACGCGTACTGCGTGACGAGTTCGGCCGTGGTGTTGCGGCGGGCGACCTCGACCATCGCGGGGTCGTGCAGCAGCTCGTCGGCCAGACGGCGGATGGGATCTGAGAAGGTCGCCGAGAACAGCAGGCTCTGACGCTGCTTGGGCAGCAGTGACAGGATCCGGCGCACGTCTCGGATGAAGCCCATGTCGAGCATGCGGTCGGCTTCGTCGAGCACGACGATCTCGACGCCCGAGAAGTCGACGTTGCGCTGCGACACGTGATCGAGCAGCCGACCGGGGGTTGCGACGAGGATATCCAGGCCGCGCCGCAGTGCCTCGACCTGAGGGCGTATGTTGACACCGCCGAAGATGACCGCTGACTTCAGTGTCAGGTACTTGCCGTAGGTGCGCACCGAATCGTGGATCTGGGCGGCGAGTTCACGGGTCGGCGTGACGATCAGGCAGCGGGGCCCCTTGTCCGTGCGGCCACGGCCGCCCTCGGCCAGTCGCTGCAGCAGGGGCAGGGTGAAGCCCGCGGTCTTGCCGGTGCCGGTCTGGGCCGCGGCGCGCAGGTCGCGGCCGGCGAGCACCAGCGGAATTGCCTGGCTCTGCACGGGCGTGGGCGTGGTATAGCCGCTCGCAGAGATTGCGCGCAGCAGGGGTTCTGCCAGCCCGAGGCTGGCGAAATCATTGTGTGAGTTCATGCAAAATAGGTCCGGCGACGGAAGTCGCAATTGGGGAAATCGGTAGGCTGTTGACGGGGCGGGCCAGCGGCCGGCGCCGCCGGTCGGCGGGTTTGCGTAAACGCAAAGCTTGCGGAGTATACCCTTTCCCGTCCGCCGCTCCCAGCGTGGTGTTGCCGGATCGCGGTATTCCCGGATGGCTCGCCAGGCCTGAACCGTCGACGATACCCGTGCCCGTCCCTGGCGGGATCGGTATCCACGGTGCATGGCGGAGGCCCATATGAGCGAAATCCTTGATCGACTGAACGCCGACCACCGGAACATGTCGCGCCTGCTCGAGCTGCTCGAGCGGGAGTACGCACTGCTCGCCGGTAACGGGGCGCCGGACATTGCACTGATGCGCGATGCGATGCATTACCTCACGCATTACAGCGACCGGTTTCACCATCCGGTTGAAGATCGCATTTTCGACCGGGCCCAGGATGAGTTGCCGTCGATGCGTGAACTGGTTGGTCGGCTGCGACGCGAACACTACCAGCTTGCCGAGGACGGCCGGGCACTCTACCAGGTGCTGCTAGAGGTCGAGAGCGACGTGGCGGTCCGTCGGGATGTGCTGCGCACGCTGGTCGACCACTACGTCAGGTCGCAGCGCGCGCACATGGACCTCGAGGAAGGCAAACTGTTTCCGCTGGCACGACGCGAACTGGACCCGAACTGGTGGGCGCGGCTGGCCGAGGAGGTCGACGCTGGTCGGGATCCGTTGTTCGGTCATCTCCTCGACCAGGAATACCGCTACCTGCGCGCGGCGCTGGAAAGCCCTGCAGGTGAAGTTTGAACCCACCCAGCGTATCGCTGGTGCTGGGCAGTGGCGGGGCCCGTGGCCTCGCGCACATCGGCGTCATCGAATGGCTGGAGAAGCGCGGGTTCGACATCCGCTGCATCGCCGGGACGTCGATGGGCGCGCTCGTCGGCGGAATTTACGCGACCGGCCGCCTTGGGGTCTACAGTGACTGGGTGCGCGCGCTGCAACGCGTGGACGTACTCAGGCTGCTGGACCTGTCACTGAGCCGCCATGCGCTTTTCAAGGGTGAGCGCATCATCGGCGTGCTTCGCGAGATGATCGGTGAGCATGATATCGGCGATCTGCCGGTAACGTTTACCGCGGTGGCGACCGACATAGAGCGCCAGCGCGAGGTCTGGCTCAACCGCGGCCCGCTGTTCGACGCGATCCGGGCGTCGATCGCGGTGCCCATGGTGTTTTCACCGGTGCGCCTCAATGGCCGGTTGCTCGTCGACGGCGGCGTCGTCAACCCGATGCCCATCGCACCCGCGCTTAATGACGACACCGACCTGATCATCGCCGTCAATCTCGGTGGCCACGCACAGGGGCGCGAACAGCCCGGCGTGTCGGCACCAATAACGTCTGACGAGCGTGCACGCGCACAATCGTCTGCCTGCAGCGAGGGCAGTGTTTTGGCGGCGCGCATACGCGGATTCATCGACAGCCTGTGGCCCGAGGACGAGCCCGGCGGGGCGCAATCCCCGGATCTGGTAATGCTGATGTCGAGATCCATGGACTGCATGCAGACCACGATCACGCGGTTGCGCCTGGCGGCAACGTCGCCGGACCTGGTCGTCGAAATCCCGCGCGATCTGTGTGGTTTCTTCGAGTTTTACCGGGCCCATGAACTGATCGAGTTCGGCCGCGCCGAAGCGGAAAGGCAGCTGGGACCCGTGGTCGGCCACTGGTTCGACACTGGATGAGATTCCGGCGGGATGCCGAAAGCAGACCTGTGAGTGGACTGGCTGCGGGTGTCAGCCGCGGACGATGTCATGCCACGGGAACGCCCGCGCCCAGCTGAGTCGTGCCATGTCGACGATGCGATCGACGGCCTCGGAGGGTACCGCGTCGAGATCGCCGAGCTCACGCTGGTTGTAGTGAAACACATACAGACGCGAGGCGAACTGCTCGAACGGCAGTGACGCCTCGCCGGCGAACTCGCCGTTGCCGTGCGTTGACGTCACAACGCCATCGCCCCAGTCCTGTCCGCCATCGTTGTTGGGGTTGTAGAAGTAGACGCGCATGATGCCGTCCGCATCGAGCGCGACGCGCTGGATGGACACTGCGTGCCAGCCGAGGAAGGTGCCCTGTGCATTGGTGGCCGCTATGCCGGCCGGTTGGGGGTAGACCATCCACCGGCCGCCGTTGAAGTAGGCGTGGTACGCGGCATGGAACAATCGGATGAAGTGGGCGAAGTCGACCACGGCTCCGGAACTCACCTGCACCGCGATAGCGAACCCGCGGTGCACCCACCAGCCATGGAACTCGGGGTTCACCCAGCGGTGGTGGTCTTCACCCCGGCCGCTGCAGCGGCGGCCCATTTCCATGTATATACGGTCGAGGTGGGGCACCAGGATCAACGACACCGCGTCGAGTTCAGTGTGCAGTTGTTCGATGAGGCTGGTCGACAGGTTGTGGGACTCGATCAGCGCGCCTTCGAAGTGCATGTCCATCTCGTCGTCGCGTGCGGCCCACGTGATCATCTCGAGCAGGAAACCGGGGTCGACCTGGGCCCAGAGGCTGATCGCGCGTGCTGACTGGCATGTGGGGTTGTCCCCCTGGCCTACGCCGAGCGGTTGGCCGAGCACGCTCAATACCCCGGCGGTCAGCAGGCCGATGGCCGGTGGCGGCGCGTCTCCGCCGAGTTCGCGCTGCAGTGCCTCCGCCGTCGCGGGCTGGATTTCAAGGTCCACGAGACGCCACAGCCCGGGCGCGACGGGCGGGAAAAACAGCGTGCCGCGTTCGAGCAGGCCGGCGAGGCCGAGCAGCGACTGGGCAGTCACCGAATGGATCGCGACATCGATCAGCCGGCGCACCAGTGCACCGTAAGCGCTCAGGCTCTCGCGGCCCACGTTGTCGAGCGCGAGTGCTTCGGCGATCAGCAATGAATTGTCCGAGTCCCGGATATGGCGCATCAGGACTGCATGCTGCGGAGACGTAAGGCCGGTGCGACGTACCGCCTGACCGAAAGCGCGCGCTTCGGCGAGAAGTGCGTCGGGAGCGAGATCGCGCAGCGTCTGGCGGTACGCGTCCAGGTCCTCAGCGTGACGTGCGCGTTCGCTGGCGCCCGAGCGCGCCGTGATCAGCGTTTCAGCACGTTCTCGCAGCCCGTCGACCAGCGCCTCGTCGTCCATCAGCGATAGGCCGCGCTGAATGGTGTCAACCATGGCGACCGGACGGTGCACGAGTATCGGGCGCTGCTGCAGGATGCGCTCGACCTCGTCGACGATGGCCCGGACGATGCCGCTGCCGCCGAGTGCATGCACGACGTGCTCGAACAACGCCCGGACGCCGTCGGCGATTTCCGCAGTGCCCCTGTCGGCGCCTCGCGTCGCTTCGCTGCTTTCCGGAAACAGCAGCTCCACATTCAGTGCGACGACCTGTTCGAGGTAGGCGCGCGCGCGGCCGGCGTCCAGGGATTCATGCGAGGCCTCCCCGCGCGCGATGGCGACCATGCGAAGCTGGTTGAGCACCTCGAGGCCGCGGTAGAACGGGTCGGTGCCGCATAACGCATTACGCACGAGGGTGGGGTCGAGGCGTTCCGGATGCAGCCAGTCGCCACCGTAAAAGACGCCGGCGGCATCGAATTCGGCTGCGCGGGTGGCGAGGCGCTCGAGCCCGCCGTCGATCTCGAGCAGGCGCAGCGCGAGTTCGAACACCCTCGCCTGGTACATGTGCTTGGCAAACGGACGTGCGTGCGAGAGCTGTTCGAGCGCCCGGTCGAAATGCCCGACGAGGTGCGGCAGGCGTTCGTCGCCGGCGGTGCGGGGTTTGGTCATCGGTGTTGTGTCGGTCACGCCTGTTTACACGTAGAAGTCGAGC
>PWYM01000113.1 GCA_003567855.1 Gammaproteobacteria bacterium
CGACGGGGCCCTCGCGCAGCACGCGCAGGCGGCTTCGAAACCGCTCGAACTGCGCCTCGCCACGGTCGAGCTGCTCGGTGCGCAACCGCCCGGCCATGAGCTGGCGCATTCCGATACGCGCCAGCACGTCGGGGATCAGGCCTCGTTCACACAGTTCAATCGCCAGCGACATTGCGAATCCTTTCGTCTCGGGGGCGCCATAGTCTACGCCCCCGACCACCCACCGGATTCATCGGGGTCGGACCGTGGGAAGTGGTTGATTTCGATTGAGTTACGACGGGGCTATAGGTCCGGGCGGTCCGACCCCGGATTCCCCCCGGATTCCCCCGGCGGTCCGACCCCGGATTCACTGAAAAAACTCAGTTGTTCAGATCAATCAATACCTTGGCGTGGTCCGACCCATGGTGGGCATGGTCCGACAGGTGCGGGGCCGCCGCTGTCATCAGCCCGATCGCGATGAGGAGCGCGCCCACCGGGCGCCGGAGCCAGAGACGGGTCTTGAGCCAGCCGGAGCCGGGGCCGGCGACGATGCCGGCGCCGATGACGGCGGTGGCGGTGCCGGCGCCGAAGGCGGTCATCAGCAGGGCGCCGTGGGCGGGGTGGCCGCTCGCGGCCGCGGCGGCGAGCACCGTGTAGACGAGGCCGCACGGCAGCCAGCCCCAGAGCAGGCCCGCGGCGTAGGCCCCGAACGGGCCGCGCATCCGCAGCGCGCGTACCGCGAGCGGCTGCAGCCGGCGCCAGAGCCGTGCGCCGGCGCGTTCCAGCGCGCCGAGCCCCTGGATGCGGAACAGCATCGACAGCCCCATCAGCACGAACAGCACGGCGGTGAACAGCATCAGCCCGTGTGCGACACCCGGCAGACCGCCCTTGGCGAGCGTCCAGCCGACGGCACCGACCAGCGCGCCGGCGATCGCGTAACTCGTCACGCGCCCGGCCGAGTTCAGCACCGGCGCGATCCAGCGGTGGCGCGTGCCAGCGCCGGCCATCCCGAGCGCACCGGAGATACCACCGCACATGCCGAGACAGTGCACGCTGCCGACGAGCCCGACGAGGAACGCGCCGCCAACGGTCGCGATGATCACGGGCGCGGAGCTCCGCCGCGCGACTCGGCCGCGTGCGCGTCATCGTCGCGAACCTCTGCATCACCCGCACCATTGCGACTCATGCCGGCGGGAGCCTCACCCTCAATGGCATCACCACGATCACGCCCCCGCCGCGGCGGCGCCGAGTCGTCCTCGAGCAGGATGCGCCAGGCCTCGACTTCGAGATTCTCGAACTGCCGCGTACGCACCGCCCAGAAGAACGCCCAGACTGCAAACACCAACAGCACGAGGCTCAGCGGGATCAGCACGAAGATGATGTTCACGTGACCGCCTCTTCAGCGCGCGCCTGCACCTCGCTAACCGACGATGCCTCGCGACCGCCCGCCGACGGCCCCTCGCGTCCGATTCGAAGCGCGTTGAGCACGACCAGCAGCGAACTCGCCGACATGCCGATCGCCGCGGCCCACGGTGGCACCAATCCCAGTGCCGCCAACGGCAGCGCCGTGAGGTTGTAGCCGAGCGCCCACGCGAGGTTCTGGCGAATGCCACGCAGCGTGCGGCGCGCCGTCGAGATGCCGTCGGCGAACGCGTCGAGCGAATCGGTGAGCAGCACCGAGTCGGCCGAATGCTGCGCAAGCGACGTGCCCGCACCCATCGCGACCGACACGTCGGCACCGGCGAGCACCGGCGCGTCATTGATCCCGTCGCCAAGCATCACGACACGATGCCCGGCCGCCTGCAGTTCGCGCACCAGCGCGAGCTTGTCGGCCGGCGACATCGCCGCATGCCAGCGACCGATGCCGAGCTGCCGGGCGACGCGCGCGACCGCATCCGGGTGATCGCCGCTGGCAAGCACGCAGTCGAGCCCGAGCGCCGACAGCCGTGCGACGAGTCCGGGTGCATCCGGCCGCAACGCATCGTCGACGTCGAACACCGCGACGACGCCGGATGCGTCGCCAAGCCACAGCCGCCCGAGCGCGAGTCCGGAATCGTCCCCCGTGTCATCGGGTGCCGAAGCCTCCGCACCCAACCCCCCGACAAATCCCCGCCGCCCGATCCGCCAGCGACGCCCGTTGACGACCCCCTCGAGCCCCTCGCCCGGATACACGACCAGGTCTTCCGCCGCGCGAACATCATCACCGTCGAACGCCGCGGCCAGCGGATGCGTCGACCCGGCCTCGAGCGCCGCTGCAACCGCAAGCGCGTCATGTTCGTCGCCCGCGCCGAAAACCGTCACCCCGCGCAACCGTGCCTGGCCGGCGGTCAGCGTGCCGGTCTTGTCGAGCACGACGACATCAGCACGCGCGAGCCGCTCGAGCGTGCCGGCGCGCGTGACCAGCAGCCCCTCGCGCGCCGCGCGCCCGGTGCCCGACGTCAGCGCCGTCGGCATCGCCAGCGACAGCGCGCACGGGCAGGTCACGACGAGCACCGCGAGCGTGATTTCAAACGCGCGCGCGGGC
>PWYM01000066.1 GCA_003567855.1 Gammaproteobacteria bacterium
CGCGGAAGAAATCCGGATACGCCCGGGCGATATCATCCAGGTCCACGCCGAACTGCGGCAGGTGATGGACCTGATCAAATCCGACAAGGCCGAGGTTCTCTCGGTATCGGGGGAATCCAGCAGGGTCCGCGGCGATGGCAAGCTCGTCCGCGTGCTGCTGCGGGAATCTCGGTTTTTCGACGGCAAGGAGGTCCGTGCCGCGAAGTTCTGGAAGCGCTACCAGGCGCGGCTGATCGGGCTCGAAAAGGAGGCGCTGAACGAACGCCGCATCGCCGACGAGCCCCTGGAAGTAGGCGAGATCGCACTTCTGGAGATTTCGCACACGGCGCTGGCCCGTCTTCGCGACACCGAGGACCTGGTGATCCTGGAGGAGAGCCAGGACGAGTTCAACCATCGCCGCATGTGGATCGCAGGCGGCATCATGACCGCCGTGGTACTCGGGGCCGCGTTGACGCCATTGCCCATCGTGGTCACCGCGCTGATGGGCGTGGTCGCGATGGTGACGACGGGTTGTCTCGACAGGGAAGGCATGTACGCCGGCGTATCGTGGCCGGTGATCTTTCTGCTTGCGGGCGTGATTCCGCTGGGTATCGCCATGACCAAGTCCGGCGCCGCCGATCTGCTCGCAGGGCTCCTCGCGGGGCAGGCCGCCGGCTGGCACCCGATTCTCGTCCTGATGGCACTGTACCTCGTGACCACGCTGCTGACGGAACTGGTCAGCAACAATGCCTCGGTGGTGATCCTGGTCCCGGTGGCCATCTCCCTGGGGCACGTTCTGCAGATCGACATCTTTGCGCTGGTGCTGGCCGTGATGTTCGCCGCCTCGACCAGTTTCCTGTCACCCATCGGATACCAGACCAATACCATGATCTTTGGCACAGGCCTGTACCAGTTTACCGATTTCGCCAAGGTGGGGGCGCCGCTGAATCTCCTCCTGATGGTGGTGACCAGCGTCAGCATCTGGTGGTTATGGCTTCTCTGAAGAGACTGCCGGACTCAGGCCTGCACCAGCCGGGTTCCTTCCACAGGAGTCCGTTGCGCATGCTCTTGCTCGGCCTGTTCGGCCTGTACCTCTTGACCGGTGGCTACCACCTTCATAAACCCCTTCCCGACGGGCTCGACACCGTCACGCCCTACCGCCAGGTCGAGCAGGTGGAGTTTCTTGCCGACACGACCTGGCTTGATCCGCGCGGGAGGCAACACACCGAGCACGAAATCTTCGACGCGGCCGTGGAATTGCTCGGCGAGGCGCAGTCCCTGATCGTCGCCGATTTCTTTCTGCTGAACCGCTTTGCCGGCGATGTGGACGGAGGACATCGTCCCCTCTCTACCGAATTCGTCGACGGGCTGGTGGAGCGCAGCGCAGCGCGACCCGAGGTGAGCGCGTTCCTGATCACTGACCCGTTCAACACCCTGTATGGCGGCGTGATGCAACCCCTGTTCTCGCGCCTCGAAGCAAACGGAATCACGGTAGTCGAGACCGACATAAGGCGCCTGCGCGACCCCAACCCCGGCTGGTCGGCGGCCTGGCGGATCTGCTGCCAGTGGTTCGGCAACAGCCCGCGTGGAGGCTGGTTGCCCAATCCCGTCGGTGAAGCACCCGTGACGCTGCGCACCTACCTTGCCCTGCTGAATTTCAAGGCCAATCACCGCAAGACCCTGGTCGTGGATGGACCGAACGGCTGGATCGGCCTGGTGACGTCGGGCAACCCGCACGACGCAAGCAGCCGGCACGACAACATTGCCGTCCGTTTTCAGGGTCCGGCGGCATTCGACCTGCTGCGTACCGAATTGGCGGTTGCGGCATTCTCCGGCGACCCCAGCATCCCCGTTCCGGATCTCACGCAGCAGGACGTGAACATCGGGATGGGAACCGAGATTCGCGTCCTGACGGAGTCCAGGATCCGCGCTGCTGTGTTGGACATGATCGATGAGGCCGGGGACGGGGACCGCCTGGACCTGCTGATGTTCTACCTCTCTCACCGGGCGGTGGTGAGAGCCCTGCTCGATGCGCGGCAGCGGGGCGTCGATCTGCGCGTATTGCTGGATCCGAATCGCGACGCCTTCGGGCGCGAGAAGAACGGCATCCCGAACCGACAGGTAGCCATGGAACTGCATGCCGCGGGAGTGCCGGTGCGCTGGTGCAACACCGCAGGCGAACAGTGCCATGCAAAGATGCTCCTGCATCGCGGCCGCGACGGCGAGGCCACGCTTCTGGCCGGCTCTGCCAACTTCACCCGCCGCAATCTGGACAGCTTCAATCTGGAAACCAATGTGCAGGTGCGGGGCGACGACGGCACGCCGGTGCTGACCGATGCGATGGCGTTCTTCGATGCCCGTTGGCATAACGAGCCGGACCGCATCCACAGCCTCCCCTACGCCGAATATTCCGACCATTCGCGGCTGCGTTACTGGCGCTACCGGTTCATGGAGGCCACCGGGGTTTCCTCGTTCTGAGGGTGGGGATGCAACCGCTTGGCCGCCCTCGGCTACCGGCTACCG
>PWYM01000188.1 GCA_003567855.1 Gammaproteobacteria bacterium
AGCGGGTCTGGCGCACCCAGGCCGCGGCTTCGGGTCGGAACAGGTGATCATTGCGCGCATACAGCTCGGTGGCACGGATGCCGAGCGGGCTGTCGAGAAAAATCTGCCACTCGTCGAGCTTCCAGTCGGCCTGGTGCCTGGCAAACAGGTAGAGCAGCTCCTGCGTGCGGCCGATCGCGAACGCCGGCACGAGCACGTTACCCCGGCCCGCACTGGCGGCCTTGAGTATCGTGCCGATCTCGTGCTCGGTGTCACGCCGGCTGCGATGCGCGCGGTCACCGTAGGTGCACTCGAGCAGCACCAGATCGGCGTGTTCGATCGGCTGCCAGTCGGGCATCAGGGGTCCGCCGCGGTGGCCAAGGTCACCGCTGTAGACGAGGCGGCGTTCGGCGCCGCGCTCGCGGGTGACGATCTCGACGACGGCGGCACCGAGTATGTGGCCGGCATCGTGCAGCTGCAGCGAGATGTCGGGGAGGATCTCGGTGCGCCGGCTGTACTCGTGGCGCTGCATGCGTGTCATGCAGGCCTCGACGTCGGCGGCGGTGTACAGCGGCGCAACGGGCGGGGCGTCGGGGTCCTTGGCGCGACGACTGGCCTGCTCGGCGGCTTTCTCGTTCAGCCATGCGGCGTCCTCGAGCAGGAGGCCGGCGATGTCGGCGCCGGCGCGATGCACGTGGATCGCGCCGGAGAAGCCGTCGCGCACGAGCTGCGGCAACCGCCCGGAATGGTCGAGGTGTGCATGGCTGAGCACGACCGCGTCGATTTTCGCGGGCTCGAACGGCCAGTTTTCCCTATTGCGTGCTTCCTCGCGGGGCTGGCCCTGGAACATGCCGCAGTCGAGCAGCACGCGTCGCCCGGCGGCCTCCAGTTCGAAACACGATCCTGTGACGCCGCCTACGGCGCCGTGAAATCTCACTCTAGGCATGTCGCTATCCCTGCAGGCACCCTTACAGTACTGACGGCGTCGGTTGCCGAGGCCGTCGCGCGCCCACTGTAGCATCTGCCCGAATCCACCTGCGTGCGGACTGCGAATCTTAAGCGGACGAAGCCGCAGATACGTGTCGAGGAGCCGACGATGAGTCACGCCTTTTCTCTCCGCCTGCCTGTCATGGGCCTGGCCGTTGCCATGCTGCTCGCCGGCTGCCAGTCGAATCCGCCGATGCCCACCGTCGACCACGTGGACCTCGATCGCTACATGGGTGACTGGTACGTGATCGCCAACATTCCGACGTTTCTGGAGCGCGATGCCCACAATGCCGTCGAGACCTACACGATGAACGATGACGGCACCATCGACACGGTGTTCCGTTTCAGGCGTGGGGGCTTTGACGGCGACGTGCGACGCTATAATCCGCGCGGTTTCGTGCGCAGCGAAAACAATGCCGAGTGGGGCATGCGCTTTGTCTGGCCGTTCAAGGCGGAATTCCTCGTCATATGGCTGGATGACGACTACCGCCACACCGTGATCGGGCGCACCCGCCGCGACTACGTCTGGATCATGGCGCGCGAACCAGAAATCCCCGACGAGGAATTCGAAGAGATCGTCGCCTACCTCGACGGGGTGGGGTACGACGTCACTGAGCTGCAGCGCGTGCCGCAGCGCTGGCCGGAGCCCGACGGGACGCCGAACGCCGCCGCGACGCGCGAGTGAGACAGGCGCCGCCTACGGCTGGCCGGAGCTGACGACGCGCTGTTCTATGGCACCGAATATCGTGTGGCCGCCGGCATCGAGCATCTCGATGCGAACGCGGTCACCGAACTTCAGGAAGTCGCTGCGCGGTTCGCCGTGCAGCAGCGTCTCGACGGTGCGCTGCTCGGCAAGGCAGGAATAGCCCACGCCACCCTCGGCTACGGGTCGACCGGGTCCGCCGTCGAGGCGGTTCGAGACAGTGCCCGAGCCGATGATCGTGCCCGCGCAAAGGTTGCGCGTACGTGCGGCGTGCGCGATCAGGCGGGCAAACGAAAAGGTCATGTCGACGCCGGCATCGGGCCTGCCGAAGAGGTCGCCATTGATGTGCGAGACGAGCGGCAGATGCAGCTTGCCGTCACGCCACGCATCGCCGAGTTCGTCAGGGGTGACGGCGACGGGTGAGAACGCGGTCGCCGGCTTCGACTGATAGAAGCCGAAGCCCTTGGCGAGTTCGCCGGGAATGAGCTTGCGCAGCGACACGTCGTTGAGGATTACCACGAGCCGCACGTAATCGAGCGCGCGCTCGGCGGGGGGGCCCATCGGCACGTCATCGGTGATCACGCCGATCTCGCCTTCGAGGTCGATGCCGTACGCCTCGTCTGGCACGACGATGTCGTCGCAGGGGCCGAGCAGATCATCGGAGCCGCCCTGGTAGATCAGCGGATCCTCCCAGAATGACGGCGGCATTTCGGCGCCGCGCGCGCGACGCACGAGCTCGACATGGTTCACGTACGCGCTGCCGTCGGCCCACTGGAAGGCGCGCGGCAGCGGCGCGGCACAGTCGGTGGGCTTGAACGCGAAACCCTCGACCTCGCCGCTTTCCAGCGCCGCGTGGCGTGCCGCGAGCGCCTCGTGGCAGCCGGTCCAGTCGTCGAGCGCAGCCTGCAGCGTGGGGCGTATGTCGCTCGCGCTCGCGGCGCGGGCCAGATCGCGCGTGACGACGAGCAGTTCGCCGTCACGGCCGTGTTTTCTGCTGGCAAGCTTCATTTCTTCTCCCTGTCGTGTGCGGCGCGCCAGCTGTCGACGTAGTCGGCGCGCTCGGTTTCGGAACCAGCGGCGCCGATATCCAACGGGTCACGCGTGTCGACCATCACCGCGTATTCTTCGGTCGCCGGCTTGCTCTGCTGGAGCATGTTCTTCAGCGCACCGGGATGTGGCCCGTGGGTGAAGCCCCCGGGGTGCAGCGTGACCATGCCGGGGTGTATGCCGTCGCGGCTGAAGAAGTCGCCGTCATGGTAGAACAGCACCTCGTCGTAGTCGTCGTTGCTGTGAAAAAACGGCACCTTGAGTGCGCCGGGATCGGTTTCGAACGGACGCGGCGCGAACGTGCACACGACGAAACGCTCGGCGATGAACGTGGTGTGTGCCGACGGTGGCACATGGTAGCGGTGGCTCATCAGCGGCCGGATGTCGCGCACGTTGATGCGGCACACGCTCAGGTCGCCATGCCAGCCGACCGCGTCGAGCGGGTTGTACGGGTAGGTGATCACCGACACCTCGTTGCGACGCTTGACGCGGACCTGCCAGTGGCGCTCGTCGTTCTGCTGCGTACGAAAGGCCTCGTCCATCGCGGGCACGTCGAGCATCGCCGGGTCGAAGATCGCGTGCGGACCGACCAGGCCTTTTTCCGGCAGCATGTAGTGGTCGTTGGTCGCCTCGATCAGCAGCGCGGTGAGCTTGTCGTCGCAGTCGAGTCGCCACATCGTGCCGCGCGGGATCACGACGTAGTCGCCGGCTTCCAGCGCGAGGTGCCCATAGTCGCAGTAGAGTTCCGCCTCGCCGCGGTGCAGGAACAGCAGCTCGTCGCCATCGGCGTTGCGGGCGAGATGGTCCATCGACCCCGACTGGTGCCAGAACCGGTAGCGCACGTGCGCGTTGTACAGCAGCTCGCGGGCCGACCACGGGCCGCCCGTATCGGCGCCCAGCGTGGTGAGATCGAACGCGCGTGGCCGCAGCGGGCCCTCGAAGCCGATCCAGCCGGTCGGCGGGCGCTGGTGATAGAAAAACGCGGCGGGCCCGAAGAAGCCTTCCTTGCTGACTTCCCGTTCGTAGGTGCCTGCGGGCAGGTCGGCGTGCGCCTGCCGTGACGCCCGGCCCTCTACGTGCGGATAACTGATGAATTTTTTCATGGTCACGGTGGCTCCTGACCAGAACGGGGGGGCGATAGTTTCACATGTAACTAACGAGGGCGCAAACGCGGCCCGCACGCCGTACACTTGGCGCGCGCCGCGTCCGGGCGGTTCCCGGCATTGTCACGGAGTCACGGGTGAATCAACAGCCCACGCCGGCCGACGGGCCGCCGCTGCCGAACGCCGCCGAAGTCGAAGCGGCCGCGCGACGCCTTGCCGGCGTCGCGGTGCGCACCCCGCTGCTGGAACTGCCGGTGCTCAACAACCACGTTAACGGCCGCGTGTTCCTGAAGGCGGAAATGTTCCAGCGCACCGGCTCGTTCAAGTTCCGCGGTGCCTACAACCGGCTCGTGCAGCTGTCGCCGGAAGAATCCGCGCGCGGCGTGGTCGCGTTCTCGTCGGGCAACCATGCGCAGGGCGTCGCCGAAGCGGCCCGGCTGCTCGGGATCGCGGCGACCATCGTGATGCCCGCTGACGCGCCGGCGGTGAAACTGGCCAACACGCGTGCGCTGGGCGCCGAGGTCGTCGTCTATGACCGCCGGCTCGAGAGCCGTGAGGACCTGGCGACACGCCTCGCAGCGGAGCGGGGCGCAGTACTCGTGCCGTCGTTCGACGACTATCACATCATCGCGGGGCAGGGGACGGCTGGACTGGAAATCGCCGAGGACCTGCAGCGCAGGGGCGTCACGCCGGGCCGCGTGCTGATCTGCGCGGGCGGCGGCGGCCTGACGGCCGGCTGTGCGCTCGCGCTGAAGGCGCGCTTCCCGGACACCGCGATCTACACCGTGGAACCTGCAGACTGGGATGACCATCGCCGTTCGTTCGCAAGCGGCCAGCGCGAGCAGGTTGCGGGCGATGCCCCGGTGTCGATCTGTGATGCGCTGCTGTCGCCCAGTCCGGGTGAGCTGACGTTCCGGATCAACCGGGCGCTGTGCGCCGGCGGGCTGTCGGTATCCGATGCGGAGGTCATGCAGGCGGTCGCATGGGCGTTCACGCGGCTGCGGCTGGTGCTCGAACCGGGTGGCGCAGTCGCGCTGGCGGGGCTGCTGATGCGCAAGGTCGACCTCGACGGGGGCAGCGTGGTGGTCATGTGCTCGGGCGGGAACATCGACCCTGCGATGCTGATGCGGTGCCTCGATGCCCGCTGAGCCCGTGCCCTACGACCCGTCGATCACGTGGGTCGCGATGAAGCCCGAGATCGCCCGCCGGTAATCGGCGCCGCTTGCGAGGAAGCCGTCGTTGTGGCCGCCACGCATGCGGAAGAACTCGCGTTCGCCAGGCACCGCCTCGTACAGCGCTTCGCCGTGCGAGAACGGCACGATCTCGTCGTCGGGGCTGTGCAGCACCAGCACCGGCGCACTCACCCGCGACAGCGCATCGACGACGTCGTAGTCGAGTCGCGCGAGCAGCCGCACCGGGAAGATCGGGTAGACGCTCGCGCCGAGTTCAGGCAGCGACGTGAACGTGGATTCGAGCAGCAGCGCACCAGGGGTGTGTCCGGCGGCGAGCCAGGCGGCCACGGCACCACCGAGCGAACGGCCGAACAGCACGATGTCATCCGGTTCGACGCCGCGCTCTTCGGTGACCCAGCGCCACGCGGCCTCGGCGTCCCTGTAGGTGCCGGCCTCGGTCGGCCGACCCTCGCTGCGCCCGTAACCGCGATAGTCGAAGATGAACACCCGCAAACCGAGTTCGCTGAAGATGCGGATGGTGTCCATGCGGTGCGAGATGTTGCCGGCGTTGCCGTGGAAGACAATCACCACCGGTGCGTCGTCGTCACCGTGCACGTACCAGCCGTGAAGCGCGACTCCGTCGGCCGCCTCGAAGGTCACGTCGTCGAAGGCCAGGTCCAGCGCGGACGGGTCGGCGATGAGTTCGCGGCCTCCCACACCGGACAGGAACACCAGCCGTTCCTGGAACGCCCACATCAGCGCGCAGACGACGACGTACGCGAAGGCAAGTGCGGCAAGGAATCTCAGCATGGCGGCGACGGGGCCTTCAGAAGCTCGGCGGCGTGCACGCGGTGACGACAACCACGTCTTCGCGCCCGGGATTGCGGAAGCGGTGCGGCACCCGGCTGTCGAACAGGAACGCATCGCCCGGTCCCAGCGTCTCGGTATCGCCGCCGACGGTCACCTCGAGACGGCCGCTGATGATCACGCCGCCTTCGTGGGAGTCGTGGCTCAGCGGCGAGCGGCCGGTGTCGGCACCGGGGCGGTATCGCTCGTGGAGAATCTGCAGCCGGTGGTGCTTGAGGTCGCGTCCGACCTGGCGGTAGGTGATCGGCCCGTGGGCGATCTCGGTGAGCTCGTCGTGGCGAAAGAACACGCGGTGTTCGGCACCGACGTCGAGCGCGAAGAAGTCGCTCATCGAGATCGGCACGGCGTCGAGGATGCGCTTGAGCATGCCCACCGACGGGCTGGTGCGCTGGTGCTCAATCAGCGAGATCGTCGCGTTGCTGACGCCCGAGCGGCGGGCGAGTTCGCGCTGTGACAGGCGGTGCAGCGCCCGCACGCGCTGCAGGCGGAGACCGGTATCGTCCACGTTTCGATCCTGGGCTGTTAACTCGGTTGATATATTGAACACTTTGGGCTGAGAAGCCAAATAAAACAGGTATTTGCGATTTCGCCATTCAAATATTGTTAAGTTTCTGTCGAACGCTTACCGTAGCCTGTTCAGATTCGCACGCGCTACCCCCGTCGGGGGGCGACCAAGGAGGACTCATGGCCAAGCGTCAGAGTGACTTGCCGAACCCGCTGCCGGACATGGACGCCTACTGGGTGCCGTTCACGGCGAACCGCGCCTTCCGCAAGGACCCGAAGCTCATCGTCGAGGCCGAGGGCATGTACTGCACCACCCATGACGGCCGTCGCCTGCTCGACGGCATCGCGGGCCTGTGGTGCTGCAATGCCGGCCACCGGCATCCGAAGATCGTCGCCGCGGTGAAGGAACAGCTCGACCGGCTCGATTACTCGCTGGCCTTCCAGATGTCGCATCCGAGGGCCTTCGAACTTGCCAGCCGACTGGCGGCGATCAGCCCCGAGGGGCTCGGACGCGTGTTCTTCACCAACTCGGGCTCAGAGGCGGTCGACACCGCGCTGAAGATTGCGCTCGCCTATCACCGCGTTCGTGGCGAAGGCACCCGCACGCGCCTGATCGGCCGCGAGCGTGGCTACCATGGCGTGGGCTTCGGCGGCATCTCGGTGGGCGGCATCTCGCCCAATCGCCGGATGTTCGGTGCGCTCATTCCGGGCGTCGACCACATGCCGCACACGCACAATCTCGAGCACAATGCGTTCAGCCGTGGCCAGCCCGAGTGGGGCGCACATCTTGCCGAAGAACTCGAGCGCATCGTCGAACTGCATGACCCGTCGAACGTCGCCGCCGTCATCGTCGAGCCGATCGCGGGCTCGGCCGGTGTGCTGCTGCCACCGAAGGGCTACCTCGAGAAGCTGCGCGAGATATGTGACCGCCACGGCCTGCTGCTGATCTTCGACGAGGTCATCACGGGCTTCGGGCGCACCGGTGCGGCGTTCGCGGCCGAACGGTTCGGCGTGAAGCCCGACATCATCACCGTCGCCAAGGGGCTGACCTCGGGCACCGTGCCGATGGGTGGCGTGATCCTGCGCGACGACATCTTCGAGGCGTTCATGACCGGCCCCGAGGAGACGATCGAGTTCCCGCACGGCTACACGTATTCCGGCCACCCGCTGGCGGCCGCCGCGGGTTGCGCGGCGCTCGATGCATACCTTGAAGAAGGCCTGTTCGAGCGTGCGCGTGAGCTCGAGCCGTACCTCGAGGAGCGCCTGCACGGCCTGCGCGGCAAGCCACACGTGATCGACATCCGCAGCATCGGACTGCTCGGCGCGGTCGAGCTCGAACCGGTCGAGGGGCGCCCGACGCTGCGCGCGATGGAGGTGTTCCGCCGCTGCTACCGCGACGGCGTGATCGTGCGCACAACCGGCGACACCGTCGCGCTGACGCCGCCGCTGATCATCTCGCGCGAACAGATCGACACGATCGTCGACACGCTGGCCTCGGCGCTGGACGAAGCCTGAAATCTCACCATACACATGCGACCCGGTCGCATCAGGGAAGGACTGAACGAATGAAGATTGGAGTACCCCGGGAAATCAAGAACCACGAGTACCGGGTGGGGCTGACCCCGTCGAGCGTGCGGGAGTTGCGCTTCAATGGCCACGACGTGCTGATCGAGACCGCGGCCGGTGCCGGCATCGGCGTCAGCGATGACGACTATCAGGCGGCGGGCGCGAGCATTGCTGACAGCGCGAAGGCGGTGTTCGACGCCGCTGACATGATCGTCAAGGTCAAGGAGCCCCAGCCCGACGAGTGCCGGATGCTGCGCCGGGGGCAGGTGCTGTTCACCTACCTTCATCTCGCGCCGGATCCCGAGCAGGCGAAGCTGCTGGTGGAGTCGGGCGCAACGGCAATCGCTTACGAGACCGTGACCGGCCCGAACAACTCGTTGCCGCTGCTGTCGCCGATGAGTGAGGTCGCCGGGCGGCTGTCGGTGCAGGCCGGTGCGCGCTGCCTCGAAAAGGAGGCCGGCGGCGCGGGCGTGCTGCTCGGCGGCGTGCCGGGCGTGCCGGCTGCACACGTGGTCGTGATCGGTGGCGGTGTCGTCGGTACCAATGCGATCCGCATGGCGATGGGCATGGAGGCGCAGGTCACCGTGCTCGACCGGTCGCTGAAGCGCCTGCAGGAACTCGACTTCCAGTTCGGCGGCCGGCTGAACACGATCTATTCGACGCGCGATGCGCTGGAGCACTATTCCAGCATCGCCGACCTGCTGATCGGCGCGGTGCTGATTCCCGGGGCGTCCGCGCCAAAGCTCGTGTCTCGCGAGATGATCCGCAACATGAAGCCCGCCTCGGTGGTTGTCGATGTCGCGATCGACCAGGGCGGTTGTTTCGAGACTTCGCGCCCGACCACGCACTCGGACCCGACCTACGTCGTCGATGACGTCGTGCACTACTGTGTCGCGAACATGCCCGGCGCGGTGCCGCGCACCTCGGCCTTCGCGTTGAACAATGCCACGCTGCCGTTCGTGCTCGCGATTGCCAACCGTGGCTGGCGCCAGGCGATGGCCGATGACGCGCACCTGCTGAATGGTCTGAACGTCCACGACGGGCGCATCACCTTCCAGGCCGTCGCCGAGGCGCTCGGCCACGAGTACCTGCCGGCCGCCGATGCGTTGCGTACCTGACCGACGCACGGCCCGCGTGTTTTGCCGCGCGGGCCGTGCCGGGCTAGCATCGGGGCTCTGAGCCCACGCCAGCGACGGCAGGAGACGGTCATGTACGAGTACCGGCAGTTCTATATCAACGGTGAATGGGTAGACCCGGCGAGTCCGGCGGACCTGCCGGTCGTCAATCCAGCCACCGAGGCCCAGGTGGGCGTGATCAGCAACGGCTCGGCCGAGGATGTGGACCGCGCGGTCGCCGCGGCTCGCGACGCCTTCGAGACGTTCTCGCAGACCAGTCGCGATGATCGGGTGGACCTGCTTAAGGCGCTCGCCGACGCCTACAAGCACCACTACGACGCGATTGCGGAGGCGATCTCTGACGAGGTCGGCGCGCCGATGAGCGTGGCGACCAAGATGCAGGCCGCCGCCGGTATCGGCCATATCAAGAACTACATCCGCATCCTGTCCGAATACGAGTTCGTCCAGGATATGGGCAAGACGCGGGTGGTGCGCGAACCCATCGGCGTGTGCGGTTTCATCACACCGTGGAACTGGCCGATCAACCAGATCACCTGCAAGGTCATCCCGGCGATCGCGGCCGGCTGCACGATGGTGCTCAAGCCGAGCGAGATCGCGCCGATCAACGCGGCGCTGTTCGCGCAGGCGGTGCACGATGCCGGTGTGCCCAAGGGGGTGTTCAACCTCGTCAACGGTGACGGTCCCGGGGTCGGCGCCGCGATCGCCGCGCATCCGGGCATCGACATGGTGTCGTTCACCGGGAGCACGCGCGCCGGTGTCCAGGTCGCGAAGGCCGCCGCTGACTCGGTAAAGCGCGTCGCGCAGGAGCTCGGCGGCAAGTCACCGAACATCCTGCTCGACGACGTGGACTTCGAAAAGGCGGTCTCGGCCGGCATGCAGTCAGTGCTGCTCAACAGCGGTCAGTCCTGCAATGCGCCGACGCGCATGCTGGTGCCGGCCGATCGCATCGACGAGGTCGCTGCAATCGCCAAGGCGGTCTGCGACAGGGCTGTGGTCGGCGATCCGCGTGCCGAGGGCACCCAGTTGGGCCCCGTGATCAGTAAAACCCAGTGGGACCGCGTGCAGTCGCTGATCCAGAAGGGTATAGACGAGGGCGCGACACTCGTCTGCGGCGGCACCGGGCGGCCAGCGGGCCTGGACAAGGGCTACTACGTCAAGCCCACGGTGTTCAGCAACGTCAGCAACGACATGACGATCGCGCGCGAGGAGATATTCGGCCCGGTCCTGGTCGTCATTGCCTACCGTGACGAGGAGGAGGCGGTGCGCATCGCCAACGACACGCCCTACGGGCTCGCCGCGTACGTGTCGTCGGTTGATCCGGAGCGCGCGCGTCGGGTGGCCGCCCGTATGCGCGCCGGCAGCGTGCACATCAATGGCGCCGGCGCCGATCCGATGGCGCCGTTCGGCGGCTACAAGCAGTCGGGCAACGGTCGCGAATGGGGCGTGTTCGGGCTCGAGGAGTTCCTCGAGGTGAAGTCCCTGCTCGGCTACGCGGCCTGATCGCGTGACGGGTGCGTTCCGCCAGCCGGTATTCGTCGTATCGGTCGCGGTCATCTCGGTGCTGGTGCTGGCGGGCGCGGTATTCCCGGATGCTTTCCGCGTCGCCTCCGAAGGCGCCCTGGGATGGATGACATCCACGCTCGGGTGGTTCTATCTTGCGTCGGTGTTCGGGTTCGTCGCGGTGCTCGTCTACCTCGCGTGTTCGCGCTACGGGGGGATACGGCTGGGCGCGCCCGATAGCGTCCCCGAGTTCTCCTACTACGCCTGGATCTCGATGCTGCTCGCGGCCGGCTTCGGCATCGGGCTGGTGTTCTACGGTGTCGCCGAGCCGATGTCGCACTACCTCACGCCGCCGTATGCGATGGTCGAGGGCGGCACCACGGAGGCCGCGCGGCTTTCGATCCAGTACAGCTTCTTCAACTGGGGCGTCAGCCAGTGGGCGGCGTTTTCCATCGTCGGCCTGATCATTGGCTTCTACCAGTTCCGAAAACAGCGCCCGGGCCTCGTGTCGGTGGTGCTGGAACCCATGACTCGCGGGCGCGCCGGTGGCGCGCACCTGGGTGGTGCGCTCGACGTGTTCGCGGTGGTCGCGACGGTGGTCGGCGTTGCGACGTCGCTCGGGCTCGGCGTGCTGCAGATCAACGGTGGACTGAACGCGGTGTTCGGCTTCCCCGAGGGCTTCACATGGCAGGTGATCATTCTCGGGGTGATGTTCGCCGCGTACATGATTTCCGCCGCGACCGGCCTGAACCGTGGTATCCGCATTCTGTCGAGCATCAACCTTACGCTGGCGCTGGCGCTGATGGTGTTCGTGATCGTGTTCGGCCCCACGGTGGTGATCCTGCAGACCATCGTCCAGGGCATCGGTGACTACATCCAGAATTTCCTGGCGATGAGCCTCACCGCCGGCGCGTACGACGACACCGGCTGGGCCAGCGGATGGACGATTTTCTACTGGGCCTGGGTGATCGCGTGGTCGCCGTTTGTCGGCACCTTCGTCGCGCGGATATCGCGGGGGCGCACGATTCGCGAGTACGTGTTCGGCGTGCTCGTGGTGCCGCCGCTGATCGCCTGCGTGTGGATGGGGGTGTTCGGTGGCGCGGGTCTGCACATGGAGATGACGCAGGGTGCGGGGCTCGCCGCGGCGGTAGAGCAGAACATCACGGTGGCGCTGTTCAGGCTGTTCGAGCTCCTGCCGCTGTCGACGATCCTGTCGATCCTCGGCATGGTGCTCATTTTCATCTTTCTGATCACGTCGGCGGATTCGGCGTCCTACATCGTCGCCCAGATGACCGACCGGGGCAGCATCAACCCGCCGCTCGCGAAGCGCCTGACGTGGGGCGCGCTGCTCGCGGCGATCTGCCTGACGCTGATCGCCACCGGCGGCCTGCAGGGGCTCCAGGCCGGTGCGGTGCTCGCGGCACTGCCGTTCACCTTTATCCTGTACGCGATGGTCTGGACCCTGTTCCGCGAACTGGCCGCCGACCGCCGCGCGGCCCTCGAGGCGCTCTACCGCAAGCACGACCGCACGCCCGTCGCCGCCACCATCGAAGAAGCCCGCAAGCTCGACAAATAACCCCCGGGGTCGGACCGCAGCAACCCTATGATTTACCTTGAATTAGTAGATGAAATTGGCGCACTTGCGGTCCGCCCCCCGCAAGTTGTTGCGCCGGCGGGAGTTTTTGGCAGATGAGCGTGAACGCGACGAGAGGTCGGGGTGCCAGCATCATGGTGCTGGTCAGCGTGGTCCTGATGGGCGTGGCGGTCCTGCTGCTGCTGTCGCGCGATGGTGCGCTGGCGCTGCGTGTCGATGTCGACGTGTTTGCGGCCGCAGTGGCCGTAATGGCGACCGCGGCCGGGATTTATGCGCTGCTGCGGTCGCCGCCGGAGTGGTCGCGGATATGGTGGCCGGCGGCGATCACGCTGATGGCGGCGCTCGTCACGGTGATGGCGCTCGTGATGCGGTTCGCGCTGACCCAGCAGTGGGACGACCAGGTCATGGTGGCCGGTGAAGCGCGTGAGGTGCGGCTTTTCGCGCCGCGTGGTGAGGGGCCATACCCCGGGCTGGTACTGGTTGGACGCCCCGAACGTGCCGAGGCCGCCTACCTGGGACGTTACCTGTCCGAGCGTGGCCTGGTGGTCCTCTACAGTCCCACCGCGTCAGCCGACGACATGCAGTCCCAGGCTGCCCAGGCCGCGGTGGAGCTGACATGGCTGACTGAGCAGCGGCGCGTGGACGCCGACCGCAGCGGGTTTTTCGGCGCCGGAGAAGCCGTCGGGCTGGCCGCCGCGGTGGCGCCCGAAGCGGGTTTCGTCGTCACCGTGCTCGACGAAGGTGCGGCTCATCCGGGGATCTGGCAGGAGGTCCGGATCCCCATCCTTGCGCTCGTGGGTGGGGCTGGCGCCGACGGTACCCCCTCCGCGGAGCGTCTCGTCGATGAACTCATCGATGTGGTCGCCCCCGAGGCGCTGAGCTCGCTGGACTGGCTGATCTTCGACGACAGTGACCGGCAGCTGCGCGAGCGGGGCCGGCTCGGGCTGTCAGGCCCGCCGCAGGGCTATCCGCTGGTGGTGCCGGTCTGGATACACAATCTCGGCGACGCGCCGCCTCCCGACACCATGCCGCTGCCGTGGATGCCGCAGCCGGAGGCCGAAGAGACCCGCTGAGCCCGGCCCGCGCGTCGTGCCTCGCTAGTCCTGCCCGCGCAGTCGGCCCCACGTCAGCAGCCGGTCCTGGTCCCTGAGCAGGTACAGCGCGAGGCAGGCCGCGAGCATCGGCCAGGCGGCGAAGAACAGCAGGTTATCGAATGGTTCGAGGTACTGCTGGTACGACGACAGCGTCGATATGCCGTGGAACAGGAAGACCAGCCCGTAGGTCAGCCGTTTCCAGACACCCGCCGCGAACAGCGCCAGCAGGATCAGCTCGGCGATGCCGATGGCTGTCATGAGGCCGCTGCCGAGTCCCGACAGCCCGTAGAAATTCTCGAACACGGCGGCGGCGTGGTCGGGGTGAATGAGCTTGTCCAGCGTCCACATCAGCATCACGATGAGGACGCCGGCCCTGAGGGCCAGCAGGCTGATTTCGATCCTGCGGCGGTCGGCCAGGTCGTTGGTCATCCAGCATCTCCAATTTGGGCCGGTACCCGTGCCGCCAGCGGGTGCTGGCCGCACGGGCACGCTACGCCACGTTTATTGAAGATGCAATCAATCGCCGTCGGAGCGACGCCCGAACTCAGTTCGACAGGTAGGGTTTGATGCGTTCGGGTTCGAGCGCGACGAGATTCTTCGCGATCTCGCGGCTGACCCTTTCCAGCGTGGGTTTGGTCAGGGATTCGCGCATCATTCCAAGCAGTTGCGGCGGGGCGATCAGGATCAGCTCCTCGAACTCCTCGCGGGTTCGGCCGCGCTCCACGCGTTCGACCACCTCCCGGGCGAACTGGGCCCGGCCGTTGCGTCGGCCTGGCGGAGCGGCGTCGGCGCGCCCCCGGCCGTTGTGACCCACCCCCTTGAACATGCGTCCGGCTTCATCGTCGTCGCTGGCAGCATCGCGCCCCTGGGATTGACGGTCCTCCATGGATATGACCGTCTTGAGCGGGCTGTTGAGCTGCTTCCGCAGGTAAATCTGGGCGTGGTTGCTGTCTGCCACGACGACCCAGGTCCGGCCGGTGAGCATGTTCTCCTGGCGATTGGGCATGTGCTGTCCTCCGCAGGTCAGGTGGGGTCTGCCTGCTCGAGTCTATGGTCTTGTCACCATGCGCGTCAGTTGAAACCGCGGTCCCCCGTAACGACCGTTCAGCGGCTGCGGGCGATCGTTCGCGCGACCGGCGTCTGTGCGAGACGGCAGATCGGAATTCGGCTACGCCATACGTCATGACGTTGCGCCCCGCCGACGGCAGCCGCAGGTGCGGTATCCTCGCAACGGTTCCGTCGGCCAGGGCATGGCAGGGCATCCTTGGTCACGGCACGCCGGGGTATCGCGCCCGGCACGGGGGTTCTAGCTATCAAGATTGCGGACAGCGCAACAGAGTTGTACTACCATTGCGATTGATCACCGGTCGCATTTGTTGTCTCCTAGCGAACGGGCATCTTTAAGGGTTAAACCTTTGACGCGCGCGTTGCAGGGACGCAACCGCGTGGCCCACCTTGGGACGGCGCCGGTGGCGAGTCCCGTGTGCCCGGAACGCCGTTGCGGCCGCCGGGCGGACTAAGCTGGCGCGCCGATGATCCGCGCGCCCGGCGCGTACCACGCGCGCACAGGATGCTTTTTTGGGGAGTCGGGAGTCGATGAGACACGCTGTTGTAGCCATATTCCTGGCAGCGCTCGCGCTGGCAGCCTGCAGTGGTAGCAACGACGCCGCCGAGGCGGAGCGCGATGGCGTTTCTGCTAGTGCGCCGGTCAATGGCACCGCCGCCACCAACGGCAATGGCCGCGTGCGTCCGGACCAGGTTCTTGTCGACATGTTCCGCTGGTGGAATGACGCCTATAACGAAGACGACGGTTTCACCGCCGAGAATTTCGCCCGTTATTACACCGAAGACGCGGTCATGCTCATCAACGGCAATCGGCGAGGCACCGGGCCTGCCGAGCTTGCCGCACACTTCCGCAACATCAAGGCCAATTCCGAGGAAGTCGAGATCATGCTGCCGTTCCTCGAAAGCTTCAATTCCGGCGACCGTACGTTTACGGCCCACTACGTGCGATCGATCCGCGGCGGCCCGGAGCAGTGGGAGCACATCATGGGCTACGCGGTGATTCGTGACGGACGCATCGCGCTGATCAACTTCGTAGGCGTGCCGGCCGACGCGCCCTGACCTCAGACATCAACAGAACAACGGACCACCAGGAGACGAAATCATGGTCGAGCAACACAACAGCGTGACTAAGCGCGCGCCGGGCAGCCTCGGGCTGCGGCGTCAGGTCGCGATTCTCTGCGGCGCCTCGTGGGTCGCACTTGCGCTGCCGATGGCGGCTGCCAGCGCGCAGCAGCAACAGCAGCAGCAGACCGCGCAGCGCGGGATGCTCGATGAGGTGGTCGTCACCGCGCAGCGTCGCGAAGACTCGATCCAGGACGTGCCGATCAGCGTGACCGCGTTCAGTAGCGAGGAGATCACTCTCGCCAACATCAAGGGTGTCGATGACTTCTTCTATCGCACGCCCAACGTCAGCTTCACGCAGGGTGGTTCGCGCGACCGCCGCGAGCTGAGCATCCGCGGCGTGACGAACCAGGTTTCGCGCGACTACGACGTGCGTCCCGATTCGTTCGGCTTCTACATCGACGAGTTCAACGTCGTGCAGGGCACCGTGAATCCGCCGATTCTCGACATGGAGCGCATCGAGGTGCTTCGTGGCCCGCAGGGCACGGCATTCGGGCGAAACGCCGTCGGTGGTGCCATCAACCTCGTCACCCGCAAGCCCGATAACGACTTCTTCATGGAGAACTCGATCGGCTACGAGCGCTTCAATACCATCGACGTGCAGTCGATCCTGAACATCCCGCTGATCGAGGACACGCTCGCAGTGCGCTTCGCCGGCAACTACCGTGAGACTGACGGACATATCCGCAACATCAACGTGATCGGCGGCGGTAACGATTCCAAGTACCAGTACCTGCGCGGCACCGTGCGCTGGACGCCCACCGACCGGTTCACGCTCGACGTGCAGGGCACCTTCGTCAACGAGGAAGTGGGCATGCGCGAGGGCGTGCCGTCGGGCGTGATGTCGCCGTTCGGTTCGTTCCTGTTCGGCCCTGAGGCTAATCCCGACGGTGTCGGCTTCTATCCCGAGAACCGCAGCCGCGTGAACTTCAACCGCGGCCAGAACGTCGGCAACGAGTTCTACTACGTGATGGCGCGTGCCCAGTACGACTGGGACGACGTGTCGCTGATCAGCATCACGGGTTACATCGACAAGGACGAGTTCCTCGTCGGTGACATCGACGGTGGCAGCATCGACGCCTTCTACGAGACCAAACCCCTGTTCCGTAATTCGTTCACCCAGGAGCTGCGCCTGATTTCCAGCCTGGACGGACGCTTCAACTGGTCGGGCGGTGTGATCTTTGCGCGCGACCGCGGCAGCCAGGACCAGTTCACCTTCGCCGGTAACGAGGCGCCGCTGGGGCTGCAGCCCGACCAGCAGGTTACCTCGTCGGGGTCAGAAGGCGAAATGAAGAGCTACGCCGCCTACGGCGAGATCTTCTACGACCTCACCGACCGCCTGCAGCTCAAGCTCGGCGCACGGCTGAGTCGCGAGGAAGTCGACCAGCTGACGTTCCGCACCTCGGGTGACCCGCCGGTGATCACCGCCTTTGCTGACGGTTCCACCAAGTACACCGACTTTTCACCGTCGATGTCCCTGACTTACAACATTACCAATGATGTCTCGGTCTACGGCACCGTGTCTCGCGCCTACAAGAGCGGTGGCGTTCAGACGAACATTGCGCTGGCTGCAGAGGGTGAGCGCGAGGACTTCGACGAGGAGGTTCTCTGGAACTACGAAATCGGCGTGAAATCCGAGCTGTTTGACCGTCGCCTGCGCCTGAACGCCGCCGCGTTCTACATGGACTGGGAAGACATGCAGGTGAACAGCGCGGCCGGCGTGCTTACCGAGGGTGGCGACATCAGCTTCCTGTCGGCGATTCTCAATGCTGCCGAGGCCCGCAATTACGGCTTTGAAATCGACGGCCAGGCGCTGGTGACCGACAGCCTCGTCGTGGGCTTCGGCCTGGGCTACCTGAACGCCAAGTTCGACAACTTCGAGGACGCGTTCGTCGAGGGGCAGTTCGTCGACCTTTCCGGCCAGGTGATCCCGAACTCGCCGCGCTGGACCGCCAACGCGAACATCCAGCAGAACTTCGAGCTGGGCAACGGTCGTGAGGCGTATGTCCGGGGCGAGATATTCGGACGCAGCAGCAACAAGTCCGAGATCAACTCGCTGGTGTTCGGTGGCTTCCCGTACGAAGTGCCCGGCTACGGTCAGTTCAACCTGCGTGGTGGCATCCAGACCGAGCGCTGGGACGTGACCGCCTTCGTCGAGAACCTTTTCGACAACAACTACTACACCAACTCCTACCAGAAAGCCTTCTACGGCGGCATGCACGTCGTGCCCTCGTTCCGCAACTGGGGCATTCGTCTGACGGTACGGCTCTGAGGCGTGACGGGCCGAAGCCCGGACGCCAAGGCAGTCTCAGCGGCAGCGGCCGGTATCCTCTGGATGCTGGCCCTGCCGCTGGCTTCTTGCGGTGGGGATCCGCCTCCCGAGGAGGCGGAAGTCCACCTGCAAAGGTATTCTCAGGCGCCGTCCGCGACGCCTTTGCATGCACCCGGCGATGGCCGTAAAACCGATCCGCGTTTTCTCGCGTTTGCTGACGAGATCTACCACGCACTGATCGAGCACAGTCCGCTGATGGCGGCCCGGCTCGGCGTCGACCCGGCCGGTGACCACTGGGACGATCTCTCCCCGGAAGCGCTGTCGCGCCAGCATGATTTCCTGCTATCGGCGCGTGAGCGCCTGACGCGCGAATTCGATCCCGAAGCACTCGACCCACGCACGCGCCTGCAGTACGACGTGCTGCTGGAGGAACTCGAGTTTCGCATCAAGCGTGAACACGAGTGGCGCGATCACGTCTATCCCCTGAACCAGATCGTCGGGCTGCACCTCGATGTGGCCAACACGCTGATCAACCGCCACCGCATCGCCTCGGCCGCCGACGCGGAGGCCTACATCACGCGCCTGCGTCGCGTGAGGCCACTGTTCGAGCAACTCGTCGAGCGGATGAAGGCTCACGAGGCTGCCGGTGTGCTGATGCCGGCACCCGTGTATCCACGGCTCATCGGCGGCGTCGAGCGGCTCATGTCGGGCGCGCCATTCGATGATGACGATGATCACCCGATCTGGCAGGATTTCCAGCGCAAGCTGGCCGAATCCGATATCGACGCGGACGAACGTACGCGGCTGCGTCGCGATGCCCGGGATGCCCTCATGGGCCCATTCCTCGACGGCTACCGCATGTTGCACGAACGACTCGAGGACGAGGCGGCTCGCACGGAAGTCGACGGCGGCGTGTGGCAACTTCCGGACGGCGACCGCTTCTACGAGTTCGCCGTTCGCCTGTTCACTACCACGGAACTGACGCCAGACGAAATCCACGACCTGGGGGTCGAGCACGTCGCGCGCATTCATGACGAAATCGGCGCCATAATGGCGGCGGTCGACTTCGACGGGGATCTGTCAGCGTTCTTTGAGTTCATGCGCAACGACGACCGCTTCTACTACCCGGACACCGACGCGGGCCGCGCAGCCTACCTGGCCCACGCACGCGACCTCATGGGCGCCATCGCCGCGCGCATGGACGAGATCGTGCCCGAGCCGCCACGTTCGCCGCTCGAGGTCCGCCGCTTCGAGGCTTACCGCGAACACTCGGCACCCCGGGGGATGTCGGAGCCCGGTTCGGCCGATGGCTCGCGCCCGGGCGTCACCTATCTCAATCTCGCGAACATGCGCGATGCGCCGACCTACGCACTCGAGGCGCTGCTGTTCCACGAGGGTATTCCGGGCCACCACCTGCAGAAGGCGCTGATCAACGAAAACCCGCAGATCCCTGAGCTGCGCAAGATCGACATCTGGTGGCTGTACGGTGCGCACGTCGAGGGCTGGGCGCTGTACGCCGAGTATCTGCCGCGGGAGATGGGGTTCTACGAGGATCCGTATTCGGACTTCGGTCGGCTGTCGATGGAGCTCTGGCGCGCGGTGCGGCTGGTGGTCGATACCGGCCTGCATGCAAAACGCTGGACACGCGAGCAGGCGATCGATTACATGGTCGAAAACTCCCCGGCCTCACGCGAAGGCAGCGCGCGCGAGATCGACCGTTACCTCGTGGTGCCGGGGCAGGCGACCGGGTTCATGATCGGCATGCAGGAAATCCTTGCATTGCGCGACCGCGCCCGGGATGCGCTGGGTGATGCGTTCGACATACGCGAGTTCCATCAGGTCACGCTCGAGCACGGCTACCTGCCGCTGTGGGCACTGGGCGAGGCCGTGGATCAGTGGATCGATGAAGTACACGCGAGACGGGAAGGCTCATGATGAATACCGTGGTCAGGATGGTTAAGGTAATGGTCGTGCTGGCGCTTGCATTGCCGGCACTGGCTGGTGCGCAGGTGCAGGCGATCGTTGGCGCCGGGCTCGTCGACGTGATCGAAGGCCGCGCTATAGAGAATGCTGTCGTCGTGATCGAGAACGGGCGGATCACGGCCGCGGGCCCGGCGGCCGAGGTCAGTATTCCCGATGGTGCCGAACGCATCGACCTCGAAGGCCGCTGGCTGGCGCCTGGCCTGATGAACATGCACGTCCACCTGGGGTTGATACTGCCGGGCCTGATGACGGCGCAGCATGCCGGCGAGAGCGATGCGGAACTCACACTGCGCATGGCCGACAACGCGAAAAAGTCGCTGCACTCGGGCGTCACGACAATCCGCCAGCCAGGCGACAGCCGTCATGCCGATATTGCGCTTGGTCGAGCCATAGACCGCGGTGTACTACCCGGTCCGCGTATCGTCTCCTCCGGTGAAATGGTCAACATTACCGGGGGCCACGGTGCCGGCACCGAGATGCACCACGACGGCCCTTACGAATTGCGCAAGGCCACTCGCTACCAGATCCGTGCTGGTGCGCAATGGATCAAGATCGCCATCTCCGGCGGCATCGCCACCCCGGTGGGCGGCATCGGCCAGCCCATGATGACGCGCGACGAAATCGAGGCGGTGGTCGACATCGCCCAACGCCACGGACTCAAGGTGACCGCGCATTCGGGGTCCGCCGAGGCCACGCGTGTCGCCGTCGAGGCGGGTATTCACGGCGTGGAGCATGGCTATTTCCTCGACCGCGACGTGCTTCGACTGATGCGTGAACGCGATGTCTGGTACGTGCCGACCATCGTGGTCAGTCAGCCCGGGACGTTCGATTTCTTTGAACGTATCGGCTCGCCGCCGTGGTACATGGAGCGCGTCTACGAGGTCGGGCAGGACCACTGGCGGGCACTGGAGATGGCCATCGAGGAAGGCGTGAACATCGCGCTCGGCTCAGACCAGTTTCCCTACGAGCCCAACGATGGCACTACGGCCACGATCCGCGAGGCCGAATACTACGCCGAGGCCGGTATGTCGAACCTCCAGGCGCTGCAGGCGGCGACCATCCAGTGCGCGCGCATGCTCGACATGGAAGACGACATCGGCTCCATCAGTGTAGGCAAGTACGCCGACATCGTCGCGCTCGAGGCCAACCCGCTAGAGGATATCTCGGCGCTGCGCACGCTGGGCTTCGTGATGAAGGAAGGTCGCGTGTATCGCAACGATTGGGAGTAGTTTCCGCCCGCGTGCGACCCCCTTTGTAACGATCCAGGCCATGCCCGGTGGATCCGGGCATGGCCCTTCGCAGGCATAAGTAAAAGGGGCGTGCGCTACATCGCGCCGAACCGGTACGTGGCCCTCAGTCCGAAGGTGCGGAAGGAGGGCTCGATATGCAGGCCGCCGGTGAATGCCTTTTCGTAGGCATTGGTGTAGAAGTTCCGATCGAAGACATTCTCGGCATACGCCACCAGTCGCCACCGTTCGAACTCCATGCCGGCGCGCAGATTGAAATAGTTGTAGCTGGGCACCTCCCATGGGAAGCCCTCGCGGACCATCGCGCTCGTGGTTGGCCTGATCGAGGCCCGGTACGTCCACTCGGTGCGCACCCAGGCATCGATCGTCGGCGTGAGGGCAAAGCTGTACTCGGCGTCAGCAGAGAAGGTCCACTTCGGTGAGTTGGGAATGGTGCGACCGTCGAGCACCACATTGGCACTGTCTATGAATGCGACGAAGTTCTCGAACTTCGCATTCAGGTAGCCGGCGCCCGCATTCACGAGCAGGTTGTCGGTGATCAGCGCGGTGAGTTCAAGCTCGACGCCCTTGGAGGTGGCGGAGTCGGCGTTGTCTGTTCCGCCGAAAAGCACGAAATTGCCGTCGGCGTCGATCAGGTTCTCCTGGAACGCGACCTGCAGGTCTTCCCAGTCCATGTAGAACACCGCAAGGTTCAGCAGTAGACGCCGATCGAGGAACTCCGACTTGATTCCTACTTCGTAGTTCCAGAGCGTTTCCGGGTCAAAGGACTCGCGTTCCGGGTTTGGCGCGATCTGCACGCCGCCTGACTTGAAGCCCTTGGACACGGTGCCGTAGACGGAGACCAGCTCGTTGACCGTCCAGTTCAGCGCGAATCTCGGAGAAAAATCGGTGAAAGTGTCTTGCGCAGAGACGACGGTCTCCTGTACGCCGGTCTGTCCGATAACGGTCGTACGTATCTTCTCCTCGCTGTAGCGGCCGCCCACCGAAACGGTGACGGTATCGGTCAGTGCGTAGTCGATCTGGCCGAACAGCGCCCAGCTGTCACTTTCGAACTCCGAATCGGTGCTGCTGATCACGACGCCCTCGGGAATGCCGAAGATCTGCTCGGCTCCGACGAGCGTGCGGTTCCATGTCGAGCCCTCATCGTCTGCGACGATGCCGCCGACGCTCCACTGCAGGCGCGCATCATCGGTGTTCTGCAGCCGCACTTCCTGGCTGATGCTGTCGCGCTTGATGTTCCGGAACTCGTTGAAGAAGTCGCGACTGCCGCCGTCGATGTCGCCGGCGAGGTAGAACTTCGAGTTGATGTACCCGGTTATGCTCGTCAGCAACAGGTTGCCGGTCTCGTAGTCGATGCGAAGCACACCGTTCCTGAAGTTCGTGCCAACACGTTGGGGGTTGTTGAAGTTGGTGCGGTTACGGTTCTGCGGGAAGAAGCCCACTTCATCTATCCACGGGTCTGAGCGGCCATCACCCGTTCGGTCCGGGAGAAGCCCCGGGTAGAGCACGTCGCCAGCGAAGGTGGAGAAGACGCCGGAAGGTACGCCCTCGCGCATGCCTACGTCCTCGCCGACGTACTGCCAGGTCGCGTCGATGGTCAGGTTGTCGGTAGGCGTGAAGCGCAGCGACGGGCGGATGTACTGGTACTCCGAATCGTTACCGCCACCGATGGGGTGGATGTTCTTGATGTTGCCGTCGCTCTCGAGGTACTTGGCGTTGATGCGCATCGCGAGGCGCTCGTCAATGAGCGGGACGTTCAGGACGCCCTCGGTGTCGATGGTGTTGAAGCGCGAATAGTCGACCATCACCGAGCCGCCGAATTCGTTTTCGGGTTTACGCGTTGTGATGCTGATGCCGCCGCCGAGCGCATTGCGCCCGAAGTAGGTGGCCTGCGGTCCGCGCAGGATCTCGATGCGCTCGATGTCCATGATCGGCGGATTTACGGTGCTCCCTGCAACACTGAAGTCGTCAACGTAGAACCCTGTGGTGGATGAACCGACGAATCCGAGAAAGTTCGTGACGCCGCGGATGCTGATCTGGCGCCTGGAGCGTGCCCCGTTGCTGATGTAACTTGCATTGGGCGTGCGTTGCATGTAGTCGGAGACGTCGCGGAACATGTTTTTCTCGATCGAGTCCGCCGTAAATGCCGACAGCGCGATCGGTACGTCGCGCAGGGACTGGTCGCGGCGTTGCGCGGTGACGACGATCTCCTCGATACCGGACGCTTCCTGCGCGCCTGCAGGCAACGGATGACCTGTGAGCAGCCCCGCAGTTGGCCACAGACATGCTGCCGCCAACGTTTTTCCGGCGCGCCGTGTACGCGCTCCCGTCTTCGCACGATCAGTGTTGCTCATTGGACCTCCCTTGATGCGGCACCATGCCGGATGACCACGAACTCACTGGGACATGCGCAGGCGGGCGCCACGCCAGGCGCGCGCATCAAGGCGCGTCGACCGCGAGCAGACCATGGTTCGCCACGCTTCGGGCTCTCTTGTTGACCCGTTGCTTTTCCCCGTGTCGACAGATTTCCTCCTATTTCGAAGAAAAAGCAATAACGGGTCCAGACAGTTATATTGCAGTCCACGCAACAGCTTCCGGGGAGCACGTGATGGATGAGTTTGTCCGTACAGCCAGGCGCGGCGTGGTTCGAGCTGCAGTGGCGTGCAGTCTCGTGCTCGGCCCGCTATCGCCCGCACCCGCGCAGGACATGTCGACGTACTACACCGTCCGCCATGCCGATCAGTTCGAAATCGACTGGACGGGCTTCTATCGCGAGGGCAACCGGCGCACTGCTGATGCGCGCACCCGATTCCCCCATGTCAGCGACCTCGCCTACGGGGGCGACCCCAAGCAACGGCTTGACCTGTACCTGCCGGACGACGCTGATGGCGCTCCAGTGTTCCTGTTTCTGCACGGAGGCGGCTTCGGCGAGGGCGATCGCGCACACTACGGTTTCGTCGCCGAGGTGCTGGCCGAAAACGGCGTGATTACCGCGGTGGCGAGCTATCGGCTTGGCAGTGGCGGCCACCTGTTCCCGGCCCCCCGCGACGACGCACGCGCCGCGCTTGCGTGGCTGCACGCCAACATCGCGACCCACGGCGGAGACCCGGAGAACCTTTACGTCGGAGGCCACTCCGCAGGTGGCCTGCTCGCGGCGGATCTCGGTGCCGACACCAGGTGGCTGGACGACCATGCCGTGCCGCGACACGCGTTGCGCGGCATCGTGCCCGTCAGTGGACCTTACGACCTGCGCGGTGATGATCGACCCGGCTACATAGACGCGTATGCACCGGACGCCGACAGCCGCGTCGCCGCAAGTCCACTGGCGACGCTCGGGCATCCGGCGCCGCTGGCGGTCATCGCGACAGGCGAACGCGAACCCTCGCTGCACGCGACCGCCGAAGCCCTCGACCGGGCGCTGCGCGACGCGGGCACCTGTACGCGTCGACTGGTGCTCGAGTCGGCTGACCATGCCGACACCGCGCTTGCATTCGCCGTGGCCGACGGCATGCTTGCCGCGGCGATATTGCAGATGATCATGGGTGAGCAGATGTGCGTTCAGCCTTCACCGCCGCGCGAGTCGGTCGTATTCTTCTACTACGATGACCTCGACGCGGCACGCGACTTCTATGCGCAGCGCCTCGGCCTGGAGCCCACGCTCGAGATGGAATGGGTGACCATCTACCGCATCGGCCCCGGCAGTTCCGTGGGCCTCGTGCAGGACGGCCGGGGGTACCACTCGGTCGCCGAGGATCGCCCGGCGATGCTCAGCATCGTGATCGACGACGTGGACGGCTGGTATGAGCACCTGCGGGCGGCGGGCGTGCCGCTTCTGTCCTCTCCGCCGACGGCGGAGGAGGTCGCCGCGCGGGGTGAGGACGCACCCCCGATTCGCGGGTTCCTCGTCGAGGACCCGGGCGGCTACACGGTCGAATTTTTCAGCTGGCGCGCATCCGACTGACTCTGCTCCGAAGACGGGTCCACGCATCGTCTTGCCAGGCACCCGCCGGGTCGTGCAACCCCGGCGGGTGCTGGTCCATCAGTTAACGCACCACGCGGTATTCGCGACCGTCCTCGAGCGCGAGCGATACGCCGTCGAACGTGGCCTGCAGCGTGACGTCGCGCAAGTTCGTTGCAGAATCGGGTGTCGCTTCCGACCAGCGGGTGACCTGCAGCTCGAGCTCGTTGCCATCCCGCGTGTAGGTGCCGTAGCCATTGACGGTGCCTTCGGACGTGCCCTGCACGAGGATGAAGTGGTCGTCGACGAGTGCGAATGCACCGCTCTCGATCGAGTAGACGCTGCCGAGCCCAGGCCCGACACGCTCGAAGGTCTGCACAGTACCGCTGCCAAACACCAGCGTGAGCTCGTCCCCGTCGCGCGATATCGTTAACTGATGCTCGTGATCGGCGCTGACGTCGAGCGGAGCATCCTGATCCGGTGCAACGAAGATCTGCTGGCGCGCGAACAGCGTCACCGAGTCCGCGTTGGCCGCGTACGGACCCGTATGCGCCATCACGCGTTGATCCTCGAACGGTTCACCGTCGAAGATCGACTGTTGCATGAACACGCCGTCGTGGAAAAGGAATATGCCGGTCAGTGGCATTTCGTCACCACCGCTGGTCGTAAGGCCGGTGTAGGCCCAGAGTCCGCTGACGAGGTCCTCGGCCGTGCCCGCACGCATCTCGTCGTCGGCCGGCGAGCAGCCCAGGATCAGCAGCAGGACGGCGCAGAGGGCCGCGAAACGCACGTAATAAGCTTTCATATCGTGTTCCCCATCGCAATTGATCTGCACTGATTTTCTCCACGCATTGCATCTGGTGCAACAAAAAGTCCCATTAGTGATGCGCCTTGTCGCGGGCGTGTCGTCTACTATGGAGTGGAGAAAATCCGGCCGCCAGCGGCTCGTGCACGGTGCAGGCACCCGCGACCCGCGGCCAACCGGACAGGTCCGGGCCGGTCACGGTCCAGCCATTCGCGGGAGGGAAATCGAATGCGCACAATTCTGATCACACTGTCATTTTTCCTGTTGACGGCAGTCGCCAGCCTGTCCGCTGAAGAGCGGCCGACGGTGCTCCGTGCCGCCGGCATGGTCGACGTGCTCGAAGGTCGGAGCATCCGGGACGCCGTTGTCGTTATTGAGAACGGACGTATTGCGGCAGCGGGTAATGCCGCCGATGTCGACGTGCCCGAAGGCGCGGATGTCGTCGACCTCGGCGACCGTTGGCTCGTGCCGGGCCTGATGAACATGCACGTACACCTCGGGCTTGCGTTGCCTGGCCTGATGGCCGCGCAACACGCCGGAGAGAACAAGGCGCAGCTCGTGCTGCGCATGGCCGACGTCGCGCGAGAGTCGCTGCTGTCGGGCGTCACGACGGTGCGCCTGCCCGGTGACCGTCGTCATGCCGATCTCGCGCTGCGCGAGGCGATCGAGCGCGGTACGCTGCCGGGCCCGCGCATCATCTCGTCCGGCCAGGGCGTGGGCATCACGGGTGGCCACGGCTCGTCGCTCGAGTTCCGCAACGACGGCCCGTACGAGCTTCGCAAGGCCACCCGCTACCAGATCCGAGCCGGTGCCGAGTGGATCAAGATCTCGATCTCCGGTGGCATCGCCACGCCCGTCGGCGGCATCGGCGAGCCGCTGATGACGCGCGACGAGATCGAAGCGGTCGTCGATATCGCCAACCGCCACGGCATCAAGGTCACCGCCCACTCGGGTTCGGCCGAGGCGACGCGCGTCGCCGTAGAGGCCGGCATCAGCGGTGTCGAACACGGCTATTTTCTGGACCGCGACGTGCTGCGCCTGATGCGCGAACGCGGCGTCTGGTACGTGCCCACGATCGTCGTCAGCCAGCCGGCCACGTTCGATTTTTTCGAGCGCATCGGTTCGCCCGACTGGTACATGGAACGCGTCTACGAGGTTGGCCAGGATCACTGGCGTGCGCTCGAGATGGCGGTGGAAGAGGGCGTACTGATCGCGCTGGGTTCGGACCAGCATCCGCACGAGCCCAATGACGGCACCACCGCGACCATCCGCGAGGCCGAGTACTACGTGGAAGCCGGCATGACCTCGCTGCAGGCGCTGCAGGCCGCGACCATCCAGAGTGCGCGCATGCTCGACAAGGAAGACGAGATCGGCTCGCTTTCGCCGGGGAAATACGCCGACATCGTCGCCGTCGAGGGCAACCCCATCGACGACATCTCGGCGCTGCGCACGCTTGGCTTCGTGATGAAGGGCGGCAAGGTCTACCGCAACGACTGGGAGTAGGTCGGTGCGGCTCGCGCTGCTGGCCACGCTGCTGCTCGCCGCCGGTACGGTCTGTGCACAGACCGTAGTGCTGCGCGCAGCCGGGCTGGTCGACGTCCTCGCCGGCGAGGCGGTTCCCGATGCCGTCGTGGTCGTGGACGGCGGGCGGATCGTTGCCGCAGGCCGGGCGGCGACCGTGGAGGTGCCTCAGGATTCGCATGTCATCGACCTGGGTGACCAATGGCTGCTACCGGGTCTCATGAACATGCATGTGCACCTGGACCTGCTGCTGCCGGGGACGATGGCAGCCACGCATGCGAACGAGAGCGAAGCGGAGCTCGTGCTGCGCATGGCGGACAACGCACACAGATCGCTGCTCAGTGGCGTGACGACGGTGCGCCAGCCGGCGATGTTCCCGTCACTAGCCGCGCGCGCCGGCCGGTTTACCGATCGTGCCACGATGCCGGACCGGCGTCGCGACGCCCGTCCCCCCGACGTCGCGCTTGCCCGGGCCATCGAGCGCGGCGTGCTTCCCGGGCCTCGGCTGATCACTGCCGGGGAGATGGTCAACATCACAGGCGGCCATGGGGCCGCGGTCACGCCGCTGCACGACGGGCCATACGATATGCGCAAGGCCACGCGTTACCAGATCCGTGCCGGGGCCACGTGGATCAAGCTTGCGATTTCCGGCGGAATCGCGACACCGGTCGGCGGTATAGGCCAGCCGCTGATGACACGGGATGAAATCGAGGCTGTCGTCGACATCGCGGGCCGCCACGGAGTACGGGTCACGGCCCACGTGGGTTCGGCTGAGGCTGCTCGCGTCGCGGTCGAGGCCGGCGTGAACGGTCTCGAACACGGTTACTTCCTCGACCGTGACATCCTGCGACTGATGCGCGATCACGGTACCTGGTTCGTGCCTACGATTGTCGTCAGTCAGCCTGCGACTTTTGATTTCTTCGAGCGCATCGGTTCACCCGAGTGGTACATGGAGCGCGTCAGAGAGGTGGGTCGCGATCATTGGCGCGCGCTGGAGATGGCGATAGAGGAGGGCGTGAACATCGCGCTGGGTTCAGACCAGCATCCGTTCGAGCCCAACGACGGCACTACCGCCACCGTCCGCGAGGCCGAGTACTACGTCGAAGCGGGCATGACGCCACTGCAGGCACTGCGCGCGGCGACGATCGATGCGGCGCGCATGCTCGGCATGGATGACTCGCTTGGCGCGCTGTCGCCGGGTTTCGAGGCCGACATCGTCGCCGTCGACGGTAATCCCATGGAAGACATCTCGGCGCTGCGCACGCTCGGTTTCGTGATGAGGGAAGGCCGCGTCTACCGCAACGACTGGGAGTAGCGCGTCAGCTGTACCCTATCCACACGGCGACGACCATCGCGACCGCCGCCGCGGCGGTGAGCTTGAGCAACAGCGGCCCGATGAAACGCACCCAGCGTGTGTACGGCACTCCAGCCAGACCGAGTATGCCCATCAGCACCGCATTGGTCGGGATGATCATGTTCGTGAAGCCGTCGCCGAACTGGTAGGCGAGCACCGCGGTCTGGCGTGAGACGTTCACGAGGTCGCCGATCGGCGCCATCAGCGGCATGGTCGCGAAGGCCTGGCCGCTGCCGGACGGGATGAAGAAATTCAACAGGCTCTGCAGTAGCAACATGCCGACTGCCGAGATCTCGGGCGGAAACAGCGACAGCGGTGCGGCAAGCCCGTTGACGACCGTGTGCAGCACCTGGCCGTCTTCCATGATCAGCGCGATGGAACGCGCGAAGCCGATCAACAGCGCGGTGCCGGTCATCTGCGCGGCGCCGGCGATGAACGTGTTCGCGGCGTCGTCGAGGCGCAGCCCACCGATCAGCGTGGCGGCGATCGCGAGCGCGAGGAACAGCGCGGCGAGTTCGACCAGGTACCAGTCTGCTACGGTAATGCCCAGCACCAGCGCGATCAGCGTCACGAGCCCGCTGATCAGCACCAGGCGCCGCCGGTTCGTCATGCCCGGATAGGCCTCGGGTTCGGGCGCCTGCGCGGCGGGAACGTCGGCGACGAGGCTTGCCGATGGATCGGCGTGCACGCGCATTGCATAGCGGTAGACGTGGTGGAAGGCGATCAGGAACATTGGCACGGCGATGATCGCGCGATACCACCAGCCCGAGCCCGGCTGCAGGCCGGCGACTTCCTGCGCGACGAGTACGGTGAACGGGTTGAACAGCGCGCAGCCGTAGCCCACGCCGTAGCCGATCACGAGCAGCGCGATTGCGACGATCGTGTCGAGCCGTAGCGCCGAGGCGAGTGCGATCAGGATACCGACGAAGGCGATGTACTCGGCCGACATCCCGAAGGTTGCAGAGAACACGCCGAAGGTGAACATCGAGCCGAAGATCAGCAGCCCGATGCGATCACCGAACCGTTCCAGCAGCCCGCCGATCATCGCGTCGATCGCACCAGTGCTGCGCACGACCGCGATCACGCCGCCAATCAGGAATACGAAAAATATTACCGCCTGGGCGTCGGCCATCGCGCGCGGTACCGCGGTCAGCAGTGACCAGGGTGCGAGTACCGGCGGGTCTTCGACGACCTGGAAGGTCCCGGGCACGACGACTTCGCCGGCGTCGGTGACCTCGGTGTCGAAGCTGCCCGCGGGCAGCACCCACGTGAGCACCAGCGCGAACATCATGATCGCGAACAGCAGGACCAGCGTGTGGGGGACCCGCAACGCCATCGGTTTCTCCCGAACCTGACCGTGATCGCGCGACTCTACTGCATGGGCGCCGCGATCGCGAGAGCCCGGGTCAGATGTGGGTGGGGTCGAGGAAGCCGAACGCCACGACGATCGCTAGCAGCCACAGGTAGAATGAAAACACCTTGAGGTTAGCGCGGTATAGGAAATACAGCACCAGCTTCAGCGACGCGATACCTACCACCGCGGACACGACGAACGCCACCGCGAGCGCGGTCAGGCTGATCTCGCCCAGCCCGTCGCCGATCTCGACCTCGATCGCCTGTACCAGTGTCGCCGCCAGAATCGTCGGGATCGCGAGGAAGAAACTGTACTCGGCAGCCCAGCGGCGCTTGAGGCCGCTGAACAGCGCGAACACGATGGTCATGCCGCTGCGGCTGAGCCCGGGCACCAGCGCAAAGCCCTGCGCGGCGCCGATCACCGCGGCGATCGGCAGGTTGATCTGGCGCAGGCCCCGTGGCCGGCGCGACAGTCGATCGGTCCACCACAGCAGCACGCCGGTCATTGTCAGTGTGCCGGCCACGAGGATCGGCGATGCGAATACCTGCTCGAACGTCGCCTTGAGCGTAAAGCCGACCACTGCGGTTACGCCGACCGATGCCACGCAGAGCAGGCCAAGCCGCAGGAAGAGCAGTTCCTGACGCGCCCGCCCGCCGGCCGCTGCCCACTGCCACGCCTGGCGGATGATGCCGGCAACGAGCTGGCGCAGGCTCGACCAGAACACCACCGCGATCGACACCAGCGTGCCGACGTGCACGACGAGGTCGAAGAGGATCATCTCCGGGCTTTCCGGCGGCGGCAGGTCTTGGCCCTGGCGGATCAGCCAGTGCTGGGTGATCACGAGGTGCGCGGTGGAGCTCACCGGCACGAACATGAAGATGCCCTGTATCACGCCGAGCAGTACGGCGATCCAGATGGCCATCGGAAAACCTCGCCGGGCGGGTGTGGGGATCTCAGCCGCGCGAAGTATACGGGTTCCGGCAGGGCGCTACAGGACTCGGGTCACGGGTCCGCTCAACTAAGGGGCGACGGGGCGCCGTGTCGCCGAGTCGCAAGTGAAAACGAAAAGGCCGGCATGCCCCGGGGCATGCCGGCCTTGACAGCTTCGCCGCCGTAACTGTCGCGATCAGCTGCGATCCCGGTACCTGCGTTCGCCCCTTTCGCCACGCTCGCTGCGGCGCTCACGCCAGGCTTCACGGCGCGCCTCGCGCGCCGTTTCCAACTCGGCGAGCTGCTCGGGGGTGAGTACCGACTCGATGTCGGCGCGCAGTGACTGCCAGGACTCGCGCCGCGCCTCGCGGTCAGGGCGTGCGGCCTCGCCGGCGTCACGACGCGCGGCATATTCGCTGCGCATCTGTTCGCGGTGATTGCGCATCAGTGCGCGAATCTCGGTGCGCTGCGCGTCGCTGAGGTCGAGCTGTGCGTACGCGGCACCCATGCCGCGGCGCGCATGGCCCTTGCCGCGCTTGCCATGGCGGCCCCCACGGTAATGGCCACGCCGGTCGGCACGCAGCTCGTCCAGACGCGCCTGCTGCTCGGGCGAGAGGCGCAGCCGGATCTCGTCGTGCAGTGCGGCACGGGCATCACGCATCGCCTCGCGTGCGCCCGGTTCCCAGTTGCCATCGGCGTCGCGCAGGTTGCCGCGTACCCACTCGCGATGGCTCTGCAGGAGCAGGCGGATGTCCTGCTGCTGCTCGACGCTGAGGTCGAGCGACTGGGCCATGCGTGCCACCGGGTCGTGGCCGCGCTTGCCGCGCTGCTCGTCGCCGGCGTGGGCAGTGGCGCCAAACGCCAGTCCGAGCCCCAGCAGGGCGACGGCAAGCGTACGAACGGGGCGTGCGGTGATCGTGTTCATGTTCGTGCTCCTCGTGTTCCGCCAGCGCCTGGCGGGCGGACCCACAGCGGGTTTGCGTACGATTGAAAGCCTACCGCCGCGCCGCGTCGAGCACGGTCAAGGGACCACAACAAGTGTGAAGAATTGTTACGCCGCGCGAGGGGGCAGCCAGAGCCTGATCTCCAGGCCGCCGCCGTCGCGATTCACCGCGGTGACGCGTCCGCCGTGGCGCTCTACTGCGCGCCGGGTGATCGCCAGGCCCACGCCGCCGCCCGGGCTTGCCTCGCTGCGGTCACGGCTGAGACGCACGAAGGGTTCGAACATGCGCTCGAGCATTTCGGGTGCGACGCCCGGCCCACGGTCGCCGACAACGATCTCGCAGCCGCCATCTGTGGCGGCACGTGCGGTGATCTCGACCTCGCTACGGTCGGGTGCGTGGCGGACCGCGTTCCTGACCACGTTCTCGACGGCGCTGTGCAGAAGCTCCGGCTCGGCATCCACCGACAGTGTCTCGGCCGCGTCCAGATGCACCGTTACCTCGTGCGGCCCGCCCTCGAGCGAGGCGGCATCGGCGATCTGCTCGAGCAGTTCGCGCAAGTCGGTACGCTCACGCCGCGGCGCCTCGTCGTCGGTCAGTCGCGAGTAGGTCAGGATCTGCCCGATGAGGGCATTGAGCCGCTCCATTTCGTCCTCGATGCGCGCGAGGTAGGCGTCACGGACGTTGGCGTCGTCGCTGTCGCGGGCGAGCGTCATAGCGACCTGGATGCGCGACAGCGGAGAGCGCAGTTCATGTGACACGTCGCGCAGCAGCTGGCGCTGGCCGTCCAGCAGCGACTGGATCCGGCCGGCCATGTGGTTGAAGTCACGCGCCAGGTCGCCGAGTTCATCCCGGCGCGCGGTCCAGCGCGGCGCCACGCGCGCGTCGAGGTGACCGCTGCCGAGCGCCTCGCCGGCGACGCGCAGTTCGCGGATCGGACGGCTCAGATGGCGTGCGAGGAGCAGGCAGACGAGACCGCTGATCGAGATCGCAAGCAGCAGCAGACCCCACGGGCCAATGGGCCCGAGCACGCGCAACAGCACCGGCGGCCGCTGCGCGGCGATGATCAGCAGGTAGTCCTGCGCACCGTCACTCAGCACCTGCGCGTGACGGCCGCGACGCGTCACGGTATCGAGCCCTTCACCGTGCTCCCAGCGGCGCAGCAGCCCACGCATCGCACGGGGCGGCGCGCGTTCGCGCAGTTCGCGCCCGGTATCGTCGAAGATCCACACGTCGAGGCGGCGGAACCTCCGGTCGGCCCGCGCCGCCCAGTCGCGCAGCGCGGGCTCGCCGCCGTCCTGCAGCGCGCGGTTCGCGGCGCCCACCAGTGCATCGCGCATCCGTGTGGCGCGCATCGACTCGCTGCGCTCGTCCTGCTGCAGGCGTTCGAGCTGGAGATTCACGACCAGCACCGACGCGATCGTCAGGCTGACGACCAGCCAGAACGCGAGGAACAGCCGCAGGTAAAGCCGTGTCACGACTGTTCCAGCACGAGCCGGTAGCCGCGGCCGCGCTGGCTCTGGATGCGCGGCTCACCGTCGGAAAGCGGTCCGAGCTTGCTGCGCAGCCGGCTGACATGCGTGTCTACGCTGCGGTCGAACGGGGTCAGGCGCCGGCCAAGCGCGTGTTCGGACAGTACTTCCCGATTGATGACCTCGCCGGGCTCGGCCAGCAGGCGTTCGAGGATCGCGAATTCCGCGCCAGTGAGCCGCAGCAGCCTGTCGCCGACGCGGACCCGACGGCTGTGCGCATCAAGCTGCAGGTCGCCACCCTGGGCCGTGTCCTGCGTCGCGCCCGCCGCATCACCGGCAGTTCGACGCAGCACCGCGCGCAGCCGCGCGGCGAGCTCGCGGGGATTGAACGGCTTCGGGAGATAGTCGTCGGCGCCGAGTTCGAGGCCGATGATGCGGTCGGTATCCTCACCGCGGGCGGTCAGCATGATCACCGGAATGGCGGCCGCCGGCGCGCCGTGCTCGCCGCGCAGCGAGCGCAGCACGTCGAAGCCGCTCATGTCGGGCAGCATGACGTCGAGGACGACGGCGTCCGGGGGGGTATTTCGCACGCGTTCCAGCCCGCCCGCGCCGTCGGCGGCATGGCTCACGTCCAGGCCCTCGCCCTCGAGGAATGCCTCGAGCATCGCCGCGAGTGCGACGTCGTCGTCGATGATCAGCACATGCGCACGCATATGGGGTCCGCTTGCAGGGTCCGCCCCGATTATGACCACTTCGCGCGCGGCATGTCGCCGGCAGCGGTTGCTTTTGGTGACGGGGATGCTAGCTTGCGTGCAGGGATCGTACGGCGCCACGGTGGTGGTCGCCCAGGGAAGACGGAGTTTCTGCATGCTGACTGATTCGGCACGGACTGGCCTGGAGGGCGCACGGCATACCGTCGTGCCATCGAGGCTGAGGGTGGCGGCTGCCGGCGCGGCGCTCGCCGCGATGGCCGGTCTTGGGTCATTGCCCGCCGCGGCCGACGGCGGCGCCGAGGTCGAGACCATCGAGGTCACCGCGCAGCGCCTGTCGCGTGACCTGCTCGGCACGCCGGCGGCGCTCAGCGTCGTCGATGCGCTCGACGCAGGCCAGGCGCGCCAGAATCTGCAGCTCGACGAGGCCCTGAATCGCGTGCCTGGCGTATACCTGCAGAACCGCTACAATTTTGCACAGAACGTGCGGCTGTCGATCCGCGGCTTCGGCTCGCGTGCGCCTTTCGGGATACGCGGCGTGCGTGTGATCGTCGACGGTCTGCCCGAGACCACGCCGGACGGCCAGTCGCAGGTCGATGCAATAGACCTGCTGTCGGTTGATCGCATCGAGGTGCTGCGCGGTCCGAACTCCGCGCTTTACGGCAATGCAACCGGCGGCGTCGTGAACATCCACACGGCATCGGGCGAGGACACCCCTGAGCTTGCGCTGTCCGGCGTGGGCGGCAGTTACGGGTTCCGTCGTGCGGCGGTGCAGGCCGGCGGACGCCACGGTGACTGGCACGGGCACTTCAGCGCCTGGCACATGGACTATGACGGCTATCGCGAGCAGAGCCGGGCGCGCAAGAGCCTCGTGCGGGGCAGGGTCGGTTACGACATCAGCGACCGATCAACGCTCACAGCGCTGTTCACCTACCTGCACGCGCCGACCTCCGAGGATCCGGGTGGCCTGACCGCGGCACAGGTCGCCGATGATCGTCGACAGGCCAACATGTTCTCGCGCAACCTCGACGCGGGACAGGACGTGGATCAGTGGCGACTCGGGCTCGTCTGGGACAACGAGTTCCGTCACGGCGGTGAACTGCTTGCGCGGGCGTTCTACACCCAGCGTGACTTCCGCCAGCAGCTGCCGTTCCCGGGCGCCAGCATCGTCGGCTTTGATCGTGACTTCTATGGCGTCGGCGTGCAGTACGCCAACGAGGTCGCCGTCGGTGCACTGCCGCTTCGCTACATCGCGGGTGTGGATGCCGAGCAGCAGCGCGACGACCGCGACCGCTTCAGGCGCGAGTTCGACGGCAGCTTCGGCCCGCGCGCGCTCGACCAGGTCGAACGTGCCGGTTTTGTTGCAGGGTACCTGCAGGGCGACCTGGACCTGACTGAACGCCTGACGGTGACTGCCGGGGCTCGCTTCGACCGGCTTAGATTTCGTATCGACGACCGTTTCCAGGCGGCCGACATCGATCTGTCCGGGCGGCGCAACTTCAGCGAAACCAGTTTGACCGCGGGCCTGAGTTACGCGCTGGACGAGCGACATCGCGTCTATGCCGTCGGCGGTACCGCGTTCGAGACACCGACCTTTACCGAGTTCGCCAATCCCGTTGGGACCGGTGGCTTCAACCCGGAGCTTTCGCCGCAGGAGGCTGAAAGCCTGGAGCTCGGCATGCGCGGACGCACCGGCACGCTGGAGTACGAAGCCGCGCTCCATTTCACTCGGGTGCGCAATGAGCTCACGCCGTTCCAGCTCGAGGACTCCACGGACGAGCGCACGTTTTTCCGGAACGCCGGCCGCACTCAGCGCAATGGCGTCGAACTTGGGGCCCGATGGCAGGCCACGGAGACGCTCTCTGTGGCCGGCAGCTACACGTGGTCGGATTTCGAATACCGGCACTTCGAGGATGCCGCGGGCAACCGGTTCGACGGCAACCGCCTGCCGGGGATTCCGCGGCAGACGATGTTCGGCGAGCTCGCGTGGCGCGACGCGCAGGGCCGCTTCGCGATTGTCGACGTCTTCGCCGCCGACTCGCTCTACACCGAGAATGCGAACACCACCGAGGTCGGCGGTTACGCGGTGTGGAACGCGCGCGCCGGCATGATCCATGCGTGGAACGGCTGGGAAGTCGAAACCTTCGTCGCAGTCAACAACCTGCTCGATCGCGAGTATTTTTCGAACATCCGTATCAACGACGCCAACGGTCGCTTTTACGAGCCTGCACCGGAGCGCAACTGGTTTGCAGGCTTCAAGGTGCGGCCGCCGTTTCTGACACGCTGAGACGCGAGCGGCTATGATGTTCGGGTACAGCCACCGGCGATCTTAGGGGTTGACCGTCGGGGCCATCCGCATGTCGACAGGGGCGAGACGCCGATGACCGACCGTATCCGCTGCCACGGACTCTCGGTGGCAGAAACACTTCACCAGTTCGTCGAGCGTGAGGCGCTGCCCGGCACGGGGTTGTCCGCCGACGAATTCTGGCGCGGCCTGGCCACGCTGATCGAGGAGCTGACACCGGAAAACCGCGCCCTGCTTGCAGAACGTGAACGTCTGCAGCGAGCGCTCGATCACTGGCACCGTACGCATCCGGGTCCGATCCGCGACGCCACCGCGTACCGCGCCTTTCTCGAAGACGAACGCTACCTCGTGCCGGCGCCGCGATCGGTACAGGCGACCACGGCCAACGTCGACGAGGAAGTCGGCCTGCGCCCAGGACCGCAGCTCGTCGTGCCGGTCAGCAACGCGCGCTATGCGCTCAATGCGGCGAATGCGCGCTGGGGCAGTCTCTACGACGCGTTGTATGGCACCGATGCGATCCCC
>PWYM01000149.1 GCA_003567855.1 Gammaproteobacteria bacterium
ACACGATGCTCGAGTCCTACGTGCTCAACAGCGTCGCGACCCGCCACGACCTCGACTCGGTCGCCCAGCGCTACCTCGGCATACAGACGATCCGCTACGAGGACGTCGCCGGCAAGGGCGCAAAACAGATCGGCTTCGACGAGGTCGCGCTCGAACAGGCCGCACCGTATGCCGCCGAAGACGCCGACATCTGCCTGCGGCTGCACGCCGAGCTGTGGCCACGCATCGAGGCCGAGGGGCAGCTCGCCGACGTCTACCGGCGCATCGAACAGCCGCTGGTGGCGGTGCTGACGCGCATGGAGCACACTGGCGTACACGTCGACCGCGACGCGCTCGACGTGCAGTCATCGGAACTCGCCGAGAGCATGGGCCGCGTGGAACGCGAGGCGCACGAGGCCGCCGGCGGCGAGTTCAACCTCGGCAGCCCCAAGCAGCTCCAGGAGATCCTGTTCGAGCGCGAGGGCCTGCCGGTGGTGCGCAAGACCCCCAAGGGCCAGCCGTCGACCGCCGAGGACGTGCTCCAGGAGCTCGCCGCCGACTATGCGCTGCCGCGGCTGATCCTCGAATACCGCGCGCTGGCCAAGCTCAAGTCCACGTATACCGACAAGCTGCCGACGCTCATCGACGCGCGCTCGGGCCGCATCCACACGTCGTACCACCAGGCCGTCGCGGCGACCGGCCGGCTGTCGTCGTCCGACCCGAACCTGCAGAACATCCCGATCCGCACGCCGGAAGGCCGGCGCATCCGGCGCGCGTTCGTGGCGCCGGACGGCGACCTGCTGATCGCCGCCGACTACTCGCAGATCGAACTGCGGATCATGGCGCACCTGTCGGGCGACCCGGCGTTGCTCGAGGCCTTCGCCGACGACCGCGACATCCACCAGGCCACCGCGTCGGAGGTGTTCGACGTCGAACTCGACGCGGTCAGCGCCGAGCAGCGACGCTCGGCGAAGGCGATCAACTTCGGCCTGATCTACGGGATGTCGGCGTTCGGGCTGGCACGCCAGCTCGGCGTGCCGCGCGGTGAGGCGCAGCACTACATCGACACTTACTTCGAACGCTACCCGGGCGTGAAACGCTACATGGACGAGACCCGCGCGCAGGCGCGCGAGCGCGGCTGGGTCGAGACGGTACTGGGCCGCAGGCTCTACCTGCCCGACATCCGCTCGCGCGACAACGCTCGACGCCAGTACGCCGAGCGCTCGGCGATCAACGCACCCATGCAGGGGACCGCCGCCGACATCATCAAGCTCGCGATGATCGAGGTCGACCGCTGGCTGCGCGACGAAGACGCCCCCGCGCGGCTGATCATGCAGGTGCACGACGAGCTCGTACTCGAGGCGCGGGCCGACGAAGCCGAGCGCATTGCCGGGCGCGTCGCCGACATAATGGTCGCCGCCGAGCAGCTCGACGCCCCGCTGAAGGTCGAGGCCGGCATCGGCGCCAACTGGGACGAGGCCCACTGACCGATGAGCGCGACCGACTCCGCAGCACTGCGGCGCGCGCTCGAGTTCCAGGACGCGATGCTCGAGCACGTGTCGCGCACCTTCGCGCTGACCATCCCCGAGCTGCCGGGCCCGCTGCGTCGCTCGGTCACCAACGCCTACCTGCTGTGCCGCATCGCCGACACCATCGAGGACGACCACGCGCTCGACGCCGACGCGAAGCGCGAGCACTCGGAGCGCTTCATCGCGGTGCTCGCCGGCCGGGAGGCTGCGACGGCCTTCTCAGCCGCGCTGGCCCCGCGGCTGTCCGCACACACCCCCGAGGCCGAACGCGAACTGATCGCGCGTACCGATGACGTGATCACCGTCACCCACAGCCTGCCCGCGGCCGACCGCTCGGCACTCGAGCGATGCGTCACGACGATGAGCCGTGGCATGTGGGCCTGCCAGTCGAGCGCCGACACGTCGGGGCTCGCGACCGTCGCCGAGCTCGACCAGTACTGCTACTACGTCGCCGGCGTCGTCGGCGAGATGCTGACCGAACTGTACTGCAGCCATTCGCCCGACACCGCGCGCCACCGTGACCGGCTCATGGCGCTCGCGCCGTCGTTCGGCCAGGGCCTGCAGATGACCAACATCCTCAAGGACATGTGGGAAGATCGCCGGCGCGGCGTGTGCTGGCTGCCGCGCGAGGTCTTCACGGGTCTGGACGGCCACCCCGATGACCTGCTCGCGGCGCTCGACGCGCCGGCCTTTCGCGAGGGGCTCCGGCACCTGGTCGGCATCGCCCGCGGCCACCTCGCCAATGCCCGCGACTACACGCTGCTGGTGCCCGGTACGGAACTCGGCTTCCGGCGCTTCTGCCTGTGGGCGATCGGCCTCGCGCTGCTGACGCTGCGCAACATCCACCGCCAGCCCGGTTTCCGCGAGGGCCGCGCCGTGAAGGTGTCGCGCCGCTCGGTGCGGATCGTCACGGCGACCGGCGGGGCGCTTGCGGGCTGGAACATGCCGTTGAAGGCGCTTCACGGCTGGCTCGCGCGCGGGCTGCCCGCCCCTGATGAGACGCCGAGTTACGTGCGCCGGGGTGTGGCCATGTCGGGTTCATGACCGGCGACCGCCGGCGAACCCTCAACGCGAATCGGCACGTATCGTATCGGCGCGTGACCACGGCTCGCGCAGCTGCACGCGCCACTGGTCACGGCTCGCACCGTCGTCGTTGACGATCGCGAAGCTGCGATTGCGTGCGTGCGGCTGCGATAGCACCTCGACCGCGACGCGTGCGACGTCGGCGCGCACCACTTTTGCACGCTGGTAGGTCTCGCGCGACTGCAGCACGATGCCCCGATGACCGTCCGGGTCACCGTCCGCGAGGCGTCCCGGGCCGAGCACGGTGTAGTCGAGCCCGCTGGCGCGCAGGTGGTTTTCGCCGCGGGTCTTCCAGTAGAGCACGTAGCCACGCCGCGGGTTGTCGCGATGCTCACGATGGGGCCCCGCGGCGGCCGAGGAAATCAGCACGAAGTGCCGCACACCCTCGGCGGTGGCGGCATCGACGAGGTTCACCACGCCGCCGTAGTCGACGTACTTGGGGCTGTTCGCGCCCCGCCATTCACTCGCGCCGACGGCGCTGATCACGTAGTCGACGCCGGACATCGCGGCAGCCACGGCGGCAGCATCGCGCACGTCCACTTCCAGCCAGTCGATGTCCAGACCGGTGCGCGTGCGCGCCGACGAGGCGCTGGTGGTCAGCGGCCTGACCTCAAATCCCTGGTCGGCCAGCATGCGAACGATCAGCTGGCCGGTGCGCCCGGATGCGCCGGCCACCAGCACCGTCCCCGGCCCGGCGGCGCGGCCCTGGCCCGGCTCGCCGACGACAAGGCCGGCACGCACCACTAGCGGCAGCGACAGCAGCAGCGCAAGCAGGACCAAAAAGCGTGGATTGGACATTCAGGCAGCGTGCGGACGTCCGGCGGCAAAAAAACCTCGCCGGGGTCCGGAACAAAGCCCACGGACCCCGGTCACACCAAGTGAGCGTTTCCCCGACGCTCACCCGCGTTCCTCCCTAGCGGGTAACGGTCCCGGTTCCCCAATCGGGACACTCGCCCCGGGGCTGCTTCCCCTGTACTCCGACGCAGCCCTGGGGTCTTTTTTTTCCCTCTTCCGGTGAAGATTGCGCCAGACCCGTGCGCAACGCAAGGGTTCCCTGAACCGGCGCTATTGTTGCGTCAACGCATCATCTCCGGCGAGCGTCGCGACCGGCACCGGCATCAGCGACTCGAGCGCCAGCCGCGCCTCCTCGAGCCCCGTGCGGTCGAGGGCGGAGAACAGCTGTACGCCGGCGCTGCGGCCAAGCTCGCGTCGGGCGGCCTGCAGCACTCCCGCTCCGGCCCCCCGGCTGAGCTTGTCGGCCTTGGTCAGCAGCACGTGGGCCGCGCAGCCGGCGGCGTCGGCCCAGGCAAGCATCTGGCGGTCGAGGTCGAGCAGGCCGCGCCGCACGTCAACGATGACGACCACCCCGGTGAGCGAGCGCCGCTGGGCGAAGTAGCCGTCCATTAACGCGCGCCAGTGGCGCTGCACCTTCACCGGCACCCGCGCAAACCCGTAGCCCGGCAGATCGACGAGCCGGCGGCCGCCGGGCACCCGCTCATCCAGCACGAAGAAATTCACGAGCTGGGTGCGACCGGGCGTGCGGCTGACGCGCGCGAACTGGCGGCGCCCGACGATCAGGTTGATCGCGCTCGACTTGCCGGCATTGGACCGACCGGCGAACGCGACCTCCATCCCCTCATCGGGCACGAACTGCGAGGGCTGGTGGGCGCTCTTGAGGAATACGGCTTCGGGATACGCGGACATGATCCGATTGTAGCCGGGTTCGGGCACGGCCGGCGGACGGGCCCACAGGCGCGTGATTGTTGTAGAATCGCCGGTCGGGCCATGGAAGGGCGCTTCCCCGCGCACCCGCCCGGCTGTGCTTTCGCAACGGAATTCATGGAGCGGTTCTGAATGTTCGAGCGACTTTCGGTGGTAGCCCCGGCCGCGTGCCGGGCGAAGTGGGTCGCGGCGGCCGTCGCTGCGGCGGGGCTGGTTCTGGCTGGCCAGGCGCACGCGGACTACCTGCTCGCCGGGGGTGACCCGGAAGCCGGCCAGGCCAATTCCAACACCTGCGCCGCGTGCCACGGCAGCGACGGCAACAGTGCCAACCCGGAGTGGCCTTCGCTTGCCGGACAGCACGCGATGTACACCTTCCGCCAGCTGCAGGCCTACCAGGACGGTGATCGCCAGAACGCGCTGATGACCGGCCAGGTGCAGGGGCTGTCAGAGCAGGATATGCGCGACCTGGCCGCGTTCTACGCAGAACAGGAACTCGAGCCTCTGGCCGCCGGTGACGGCGACCTCAGCCTCGGTGAGCGCATCTACCGCGGTGGCAACGCCGAAACCGGCGTCACCGCGTTCATCGCCTGCCACGGCCCGCGCGGGCTCGGCAACCCGCTGACGAACTACCCGCGGGTCTCGGGGCAGCACGCGCGGTACCTGCGCGACACACTGCGCGAGTATCGCTCCGGCGACCGTCGCTCCGACGGCCAGATGGCGCAGATGATGCGCGACATCGCCGGGCGCATGTCCGACGACGAGATCGACGCCGTCTCGGCCTTCATGCAGGGCCTGCAGTAGCCACGTTGAACCAATCGGACGCCGCGACGGCCCAACCCGTACGGACCTCCACGGAGACCTGACCGATGATCCACTTCACCAAGCGTGGCCTCGCGCTGCTGCTGCTGTCGGCCCTGCTCGTCGCCTGTGGCGACCCGCAGGCACCCGAGCAGGCTCCGCCACCGGCCGCCGAGCAGCTGCCTGAAGAGGCCGTCACCGAATCCACCGCCGACCGGGACATGGTCGAAGACGACAGCATCCAGGTCGTCGACGAAGCGGCCCCCGAAGCCGACACCGCGGCGCCTGCCGATGGCGGTACGCTCGTCGCCGAGGAAATGGTCGACGACGAGCCGGCCGAGCCGGCAACCGGGCCCGGCGTGATCCACCTCGCGCAGGCCCAAGGCGCGCGTTCCGGCGACTACCAGTTCACCGAGGGCGAGCACTTCCGCCGCCTGACGCCCGCGCAGCGCACCGCGTCGGGCACCGACAAGATCGAGGTGCTTGACGTGTTCTGGTACGGCTGCCCGGCCTGCTACCAGTTCGAACCGGTGATGCGCGACCTCGCCACCCGGCTGCCCGACGGTGTGGAGGTCGTGAAGATGCCGGTGGGCTGGAACGAAATCCACCAGCTGCACGCGCGCGCCTACTACGTTGCGCAGGAACTTGACGTCGTAGACACGATGCACACCGCGATCTTCCGCGCCTACCATGAGCGCGGCAACAGGCTGCAGAGCGAGGACAGCATCCGCCGGCTGTTCCGCGAGAACGGCGTGTCGGCAGAAGACTTCGACCGCGCCTGGGCGCGCAACATGAGTGTCGACAGCGCGGTGAACCGCGCCACCCAGCTCACCCGCGCGGGCGGGCGCTACGGCATCTCCGGCACCCCCACGGTCGTCGTCAACGGCAAGTACACGGTGTCGCCCGACCGGCGCGGCAGGGCCAACCTCGACAACATGGGTGACATCATTCTCGAACTCGTGCAGCGCGAGCTCAACGAGCGCTGAACCGCGCACGCGGCCACCCGTCGCCTCTGAAGGGCTGCCATTGGCAGCCCTTTTTCGTGTTGAACACCGTCGCCGCCGGCCGCAACCCGTGACCGGTTTCACGCGCTTGCGGGCGCATGCGCGACACGGTTCTCAATCCAGCGAATTGACCCGAGTTTACATATTGAAATCGCGAGTTGGTGCCACCACGATCGGGCCGTCGATGGCGCAGGGTGCGCCTCGAGCGTGCAGGTGAACTGGTGGCCAACCAAGGCCGGGGAGACTGGCAATGAGCGATTTCAAGCACCACGACGGCGACACCGACGATACCGACATCGTGCTCGACGAGGACTTCGATCCCGACACGTTCGTCTTCAGCATGGCTGAGCTCGACGGACTGCGCCGGCCGGAACCACGTCGCGATTCGCGATCGGCGCGGGCACTGCTCGAACTGCGCAGGGAAGAACGCTGGCTACGCGAGCAGCTCAGCGACTTCGACGAAGACCTGCTGCACTGAGCGCGACCGGGCTGGTGGCGTGCAGCCCTCCACGGCGAGCGCGCGCTCAGGCGCGCGCCACGTCCTGGTCGTTGGGCGAGTGATAGTACTCGCTCGACTCGGCATACTCGGCGAGCAGCGTGCGCAGCTGATGCATGCGCAGCGACGCCGTGCACACCGGCGCACACTCCTCACAGCTGATATCGCTGCACGGCTGGTTGGCGTACAGCCACCAGTGGATCGCCCCGGCCAGCAGGCCGTCAGCGATGGACCAGAGATCCGCATCCGGGTGCCGGTCGGCGAGCTCGTTGCCCAGCTCCACGATCTGCCGGGCGGCCTCTTCATTCAGGGAATCCGCAGCGTCCATTGAATCTCCACGAAGACGGCGAGGTGCCGGCGCGCGCATCGCGGCCACCGGCCGCAGGTACGGCGATGATAACGCGGCGCGGCTCAGTCCGACGACCGCGTGCCGCCACCGGCCCGATTGGCCGCGGCGTCGTCGCCGGAGAAATGGTAGCGGTTCTTTCCCGCCCGCTTCGCGCCGTACATCGCCTGGTCGGCGCACTTGAGCAATGCATCCGCCTCGGTCGCATGATCGGGGAACAGCGCGATACCGACGCTGACGCCGATCGTGCGTTCACCTGCTGACAGCGGGATCGGCGCCGCGAGCGCAGCGACGAGCTTTTCGGCGACCCGGTGCGCGTCGGTCGGGTGCGGCATGGGTCCGAGCAGCACGGCAAACTCGTCGCCGGCCATGCGCGCGACGGTGTCCGACTCGCGCACCACGCGGCTGAAGCGTTCGGCGATCGCGCGCAGCGCTTCGTCCCCGCTTTCGTGGCCGAGCTCGTCGTTGACCGGCTTGAACCCGTCCAGGTCGAGAAACAGCAGCGCGAGCCCTTCCCCGCTGCGCCGCGCCTGGCGGATGCGTTCGTGGAGCCGGTCGAAGAACAGCGTGCGGTTCGGCAGGCCGGTCAGCGCATCGTAGTGCGCGAGCCGCGTCAACTCGGCTTCCAGCGCCTTGCGGTCGCTGATGTCGCGCGATATTCCGACCAGATGAATGATGCGGCCGGACTCGTCACGCACCGGCGAGATGCTCGCAACGCTCGTATAGAACGTCCCGTTGCGGTGGCGGTTGTACAGCTCGCCGCTCCACACCTCACCGGCACGCAGCCGCGCCCAGACCTCCTCGGCGAGTTCCGCACCGCGCTCGTCGCGGCGCAGCGGCCGCGGCACCACGCCGAGCAGGTCTGACTGTGTGTAACCCGTCAGGCGCGCAAACGCCGGATTCAGGTACTGCACCGCACCGTCCGGGTCGGTAATCATCACCGCGTCAGCCGCGGCCTCGATCGCGGCGACGCGCGTGCGAAGCTCCTCGCGCACACGGCGCTGCTCGGTCACGTCGCGGGTGATGCCGAGAATTTCTCGGGGTGTCCCCCATTCGTCGGCGATCACGTCGACAACGATGTCGGTCCAGATGCTGCGGCCGAACCGCGTCGGCTGCTCAAGCTCCAGGCGTCGGCGTGCCAGGGTGCCGTGGTCGCGCACGTGCGCAATCATCTCTTCAAGCAGCTCGCGGCGGTCGGCGGCGACCACGTCGCGCACGTTCAGCGCGCGCACCTCTTCGGGCGTGAACCCGCTCTGGTCCTCCACCGACGGCGACACGTAAGTGAAGTTGCCGAGCAGATCGATCGTCCAGATCACGTCGTAGGCGTTTTCGGCGAAGGAGCGGAAGCGGCGCTCGCTCTCCTTCAGCCTGCGCTCCATGCGCCGCTGCTCGGTGACGTCGACGGCCATGGAGACCACCGCGGTCACTTCGCCGTTCCCGCCGTTGATGACGGCATTGCTCCAGTCACAGAGAATGAGCTCGCCGTCGCGCCGGATGTTGCGGCTCATCGTCGTCGTGCGCGTCGTGGTGCGCAGCGTGCTGTCGACGGCCTCGCGCACGTCGCCCATGTCCTCGGCGCGGACCAGGAACTCGAAGAAGTCCCGACCGATCACCTCCTCGCGGGTCCAGCCGAAGAGTTTTTCAGCGGCGCGGTTCCAGTCGAGCACCCGATGCTGGATGTCGGACACCATGATCGCGACGGGCGCGAGTTCGTAGAACACCTCGTAGCGGGCGGTGGTTTCGCGCAGGCGGCGCTCGCAGCGCCGGTTCGCGAGGATCGTCGCGGCGGCGGCCGCGGCGAGCACGAGGATCAGGAGTCCGAACAGCAGCCCCCACGGCGCGGTGGGTGCCGAAGGCCCGGGCACCGCCGCGTGCGCCGGCAGCGCCAGGACGCCTGCAACCACGACCGTGACCCGTGCCCAGGGCGCGGGCACCCGTGCGGCGGTGCTGCGACCCCACGGGGTACCGCGCGCGAACGTGCACGTACGGGCTGGCAACTGCGGCACGGATTCCCCTGAGAGTCGGCTCGGGACATTGCGCACATGCGTACGGACCACGCAGGCACGTTGCGCTTTTTACACCAAAGGCCGTGGTGCATTCAATCGGTGATTGCAACACAGGATACTCTGGCAATTTAAACGGGAGGTCTTGTGATGGCGCGATTGGGCAGGCCTGGCTTATCCGATGGTCAGAAATCGGAAGTCTGGGATCGATGGCGGAAGGGTGAAGGGTACAGCGATATCGGGCGGGCCATCGGCAAGCATCCGGCATCGGTTTTTGGGGTCCTGCGGTTACAGGGCGGATATACGCCAGCGGCAAGAAGTCGCGCGGACAGTCATCTGACGTTGGCGGATCGCGAAGAGATATCTCGAGGGTTGTGTGCCGGATGGTCAATACGTGAGATCGCGCGCCAGCTCGGCCGCGCGCCGTCGACGGTAAGCCGAGAGATCGACAGAAATGGCGGGAGGTGCCGCTATCGTGCGACCGTCGCGGATGAAAAGACCTGGGATCGCGCTCGGCGCCCCAAGCTCTGTCGGCTCGCGCAGAACGGCGTGCTGCGGCGTATAGTCGCGAATAAGCTGGCACAAGATTGGTCGCCAGAGCAGATCGCTGGCTGGCTCAAGTGCACTTATTCTGAGGACGAGTCGCTGCACGTGTCGCATGAGACGATTTACAAGAGTCTATTCGTGCAGTCACGGGGCGTGCTGAAAAAAGAGCTTCAGAAGCACCTTCGGACCAAGAGGCCGTTCCGGCAATCCCGGCAGCACAACAATCGTGGCGCCCGACGCGGTCAGATCATCGATGGAGTATCGATCAGTGACCGGCCTCCAGAAATCGAGGATCGCGCTGTTCCGGGCCATTGGGAAGGCGACCTCATTGCCGGTTGTGCCAATACCCATATCGCCACGCTGGTAGAGCGACAGTCGCGATTTACCATGCTGGTCCGGGTCGAAGGCAAAGACACCAAGACGGTCGTTTCAGCGCTCACCCGGCAAGTTAAGAAATTGCCGAGCCAATTACGTCGATCGCTGACCTGGGATCGCGGGATGGAACTGGCGAACCACAAGTCTTTTGCTATGGCGACAGACACGGAAGTCTACTTCTGTGACCCCAGGAGCCCATGGCAGCGGGGAACTAACGAAAATACTAACCGCCTGTTGCGGCAGTATTTCCCAAAGAAAACTGATCTATCGGTTTACTCTCAGGCGGAATTGAACAAGGTCGCACGCAAGCTAAATCAGAGACCGAGGAAAACGCTCGACTTCAGTTCACCAGCAGATAAACTCGCTGAAGTGTTGCAGTGACCGATTGAGTTCTCAGTCGTGATGCGCAAGTCACAGGGGCTGGCAACACGTGAGACATGCGATCAGGGATAGAATTCCCGGTCATGGATGATTTCGATCTCATCGTCGTCGGCGCGGGCGTCGCCGGCGCCTCGCTCGCGTGGCGCCTCGCCGGTACGCGCCGCGTCGCCGTGCTCGAGATGGAGCCACAGCCGGGCTACCACGCCAGCGGGCGCTCGGCGACGCACCTGAACCTCACGGTCGGCCTGCCTGCAGTGCGCAGGCTCAGCGCGGTCAGCCGTGCATTTTTCCTGCAGCCGCCGGATGGTTTCGCAGCGGTTCCGCTGGTGACGCCGTGTCCAGCGCTGACCGTCGCCGCCGAGGATGAGCGCGCACTGGCCGTCGAGTGCCTGCGCGAGCTGCATGCACTCGGCAGCGACGCCCGCGAACTCGATGCCGCGGAGCTGCGCACGATGGTGCCCATCCTCAGCATCCGGCCGGGCAAACTCGCCGTCGGCGTTTTCGACCCCGAGGGATACCGCATCGACGGCCACGCGCTGCTGGGCGGCTACCTGCAGGGCATGCGCCGCGCCGGCGGCGAACTCTTCACCGACGCGGCGGTGTCTTCGCTGCACCATGCAGATGGCCTCTGGCACGTCGAGGCCGGCGGCCGCACGCTGCGCGCGCCGGTGGTCGTCAACGCCGCCGGCGCCTGGGCCGACGAGGTCGCGCGCCATGCCGGCGTTCGGGCGCTCGGCCTGATGCCGCTGCGCCGGACCGCGGTGACGTTCAACCTGCCCGAGGGCATCGACGCGCGCCAGTGGCCGTTCGTGAAATGCGTCTCCGAGCGCTGGTACTTCGTGCCCGAGGCGGGCGGGCTGCTGCTGTCTCCGGCCGATGAGACGCCGATGCCACCGTGCGACGTGCAGCCCGACGAGTACGACGTCGCGGTCGCCGTGGACCGCTTCGAGACCGTCACCGACGTCACGGTCGAACGCCTCACCGCGCGCTGGGCCGGGCTGCGCACCTTCGCCGCCGACCGCCTGCCCGTCGTCGGCCACGATCCGACTGCGCCGGGCTTCTTCTGGCTCGCCGGCCAGGGGGGTGCGGGCCTTCAGACCTCGCCGGCGCTGAGCGCGCTGGCCGCTGCGGTCCTCGACGGTCGTGCCCCCGACCCCGAGCTGCAGGCCGCGGGACTCGATCCGACACTGTTCGAGCCGGCGCGGCTCGCCGGCGCATCGTCCTGAGTCCGGGCAATGGCCGTGATAAAGTCGCCATCCACAAGCTCGCAACCGTCACCCATGCCCATCGCGACATCCCGGATTCGCCGCACCGCCGCACCTGCCGTTGTCGGCACGTGGCTCGTCGCCCTGCTCGTGTGCGCGCCCTCTGCTGCCGCCGCTGACGAACGCCGGGCCACGGCCGAACCGACGTTCAGCATCACACCCATGCTCGGCCGGCGGACTGGCGGGCGCTTTGACTCACCGGACGGTGACGACCGCCGGAACGTCGACGACGACACCTCGGTCGCGCTCGCCCTTAACCTGATGCAGGCGCCAGGGCGCTTCTACGAGGGCCTTTACAGCCGCCAGAGCACATCGTTCGAACGCGACGACGGCCTGCCGCTCGCACTGGATATCGAGTACCTGCACATCGGCGGCATGCTGATGTGGCCGCAACGCGGCTTCCAGTCGTTCGTGACGGGCACGCTCGGCGCCACGCGGCTCGATCCCGAAGGCCCGGCGGGGAGCCGGACACGTCCGTCGATTTCGCTGGGCGTGGGCGCACATGTCCCGTTCAACCGGCACGTGGGCCTGCGGCTGGAGGCGCGCGGCTATCTCACGCTCACCGAAGGCGACGAGGAGATCTTCTGCGTATCGGCGCCGCCGCAGCAGGCGGGCTGCGCGGCGCGCTATTCGGGCAATACGCTCGTGCAGGTGGAGGCGCTGGCGGGCATCAGCATCGCGTTCTAGGGCTGCGCCACCCGCACCGGGCGCGGCTTGACAGCGCCGTGCCGGCACATGATTTTGGAACCATAAGGATGGCGTGGGCGAATTGCGCCCCGGGAGAGACTGCCGTGAACACGATGACAGCACGAATTCCTGCACTGGTGGCGGCCGCGCTGCTGATCGCCGGCTGCGGCGGCGTCATCAACGAGCCCATCGAGGTTGCCGCGGGCGAACATCTCGATGGCGGCCTGACCACGGTCAACGCGCCGATCATGCTGCGCCAGGGCGCAAGCGTCGACGGCCGCCTGCGCACCGTCAACGGCGGCATCACGCTGGAACGCGACGCGAGCGCCGGGCAGGTGGAAGCGGTCAACGGCAGCATCCGGGTCGGCGAGGGCGCACGGATCAGCGCCGCCAGCACCGTCAACGGCAGCATAGAGCTCGGCCCCGGCACCGAGGTCGACGGGCGGGTTTCCACGGTCAACGGTCGCATCACGGCGCGCGACGGCGTGCGCATCAACGGCGACGTCGAGAACGTCAACGGCGGTTTCTTCCTCGAGGGCACCACGGTGCACGGCAACCTGGCCACCGCCAACGGCGACATAGAACTGCTCGAGGGCACGCGCGTGACCGGCGACGTGGTCATCTCCGAAGACCGTACGCTCGACGGCGATGCCGAGATCACGATCATCGTCGGGCGCGACGCGGTCGTCGAGGGCATGGTGATCGTGCAGGGCGATACCCGCGTCAACCTGTACGTGCACGAAAGCGCACGCATCGGCGGATCCGAGGGGGTGGAACCGGAAGCGTTTTCCGGGACCCGTCCGTGACGCAGGAGTACTGCCTGCTCGGCCGCACCGGGCTGCGGGTCAGCCGGCTCGCACTCGGCACGATGACCTTCGGCGAACAGTGGGGCTTCGGGTGCGACGAGGCGACTGCACGCACGCTGTTCGACCGGTACCTGGAAGCCGGCGGCAACTTCATCGACACCGCCGACGCCTACACCGGCGGCACCAGCGAACGCTGGCTGGGGCGCTTCATCGCCGACGCCGGCGTGCGCGACCACGTCGTGCTGGCGACCAAGTACTCGTTCACCGACCGGCTCGGGAATCCGAACGCCGGCGGCAACCACCGCAAGAACCTGCTGCGCGCGCTCGACGCGTCACTGGAGCGGCTCGGCACCGACTACATCGACCTCTACATCATGCACCTCTGGGACCGCCTGACACCGGTCGAGGAAGTACTGCGCACGCTCGACGACCAGGTGCGCGCCGGTCGAATACGACACTACGCGCTGTCCGACGTGCCGGCGTGGTACGCCGCACGCGCGCAGACGCTCGCCGAGGCGCGTGGCTGGGAGCCGGTCGCGGCGATGCAGCTCGAGTATTCGCTCGCTGAACGCAACATCGAGCGCGAGCACATCCCCGCGGGGCTCGCGCTCGACATGGGCGTGATGGTCTGGAGCCCGCTTTGCTCCGGGCTGCTGTCGGGCAAGTACCGTGCCGACGGACGCGGCGGCGAGGGCCGGCTGAGTGCCGGCGGCCGCGGCGGGCTCGAGGCCCGGCTCACGCCACGCAACCTCGCCATCCTCGCCGAGCTCGAGCGCGTCTCGCAGGCACTCGGGCGGCCGATGGCCGAGGTCGCGCTGAACTGGGTCGCCAACCGCCCGGGTGTCGCGTCGGTGCTCGTCGGTGCGACGCGCGCCGAACAGCTCGAAAGCAACCTGCGGGCGCTGGACTTCGACCTGCCTCCCGAGCTCTACGACGCGCTCGATGCCGCCAGCGCACCGCGGCCGCAGTTTCCGGAGACCCTGTTTTCGGACCCGTTCCAGCGTCTCGTGCACGGGAACACTGATGTCGCCGACCGCCCGCCCGGTTACGACGACGGCACATGGATCACCTCCGGCGACGAGATGGCGCTGCCATTCATTGCCGAGCAGGCGTCACGCCACGAAGGGAATCATTGATGTATCACGCTGAATCTCCGCACCGCTGGTGCCTGCGGGCGCGCGCCCCTGGCGCGGCGCCTGCGATGGCGGTCGCGCTGCTCATGCTGGCCACGGGCACGCCGGCCGCGGCTGACGACGGCTTCGAACGCTGCATCGACACCATCGCCGAACGCGCCGCCGACGAGGGCATCTCGGCGGCGACCATAGATGGCGTGCTGCGCAAGGCCAGCCAGCTCGAACGCGTGATCGCCGCCGACCGCCGGCAGCCCGAGTTCACCGACCCGTTCACGCGCTACCTGAATCTCAGGGTCAACGACGCGCGTGTCGCGCGCGGACGCGAGCTGCTCGAACGCCACGGCGCGCTGCTCGACCGCATCCGTGCCGAGTACGGCATCTCGCCGCAGTACCTGCTGTCGTTCTGGGCGCTGGAAACGAACTTCGGCAGCTATTTCGGCGAAATCCCGGTCTTCGACTCGCTGGCGACGCTGGCCTGTGACCCGCGCCGCGGTGGCTATTTCACCGGCGAGCTGATCGCAGCACTGCACATCGTCGACGAGGGTCACATCGACCCCGACGACATGGTCGGCTCGTGGGCCGGCGCGATGGGCCATACGCAGTTCATGCCGTCGGTGTACCGTCGCTACGCGGTAGACGGTGACGGCAACGGCCGCATCGACCTGTGGAACAGCGTCGAGGACGCGCTGACCTCGGCGGCGAACTTCCTGCGCGGCATCGGGTGGACGCCCGGCTGGCGCTGGGGGCGCGAGGTCGCGCTGCCCGACGGCTTCGACCATGCGCTCGCCGGCCGCGACCGCAGCCGCACGCTCACCGAGTGGCGTGAACTCGGTGTGCGTCGAACCGACGGCGGCCGACTGTCGGCCGATGACACCGAGGCCTCGCTGGTCGTGCCCGCCGGGCACCGCGGTCCGGCGTTCCTCGTCTATCCGAATTTCGACGTGATCATGCGCTGGAACCGCTCCGAGTTCTTCGCGCTCACCGTCGGCCACCTTGCCGACCGCATCGCCGGCGAAGGCCCGCTGTCCAATCCGCCGCCCGAGGACCTGCCGCGCCTCACCCGCGACCAGGTGCGCGCGCTGCAGGCGGCGCTGAACGCGCGCGGCTTCGACAGCGGCACGCCCGACGGCATCCTCGGCCCGGCGACGCGCTCGGCGATACGCGACTTCCAGCGCGCCGAGGGCTGGGTCGCCGACGGCTTCCCCGACGAACAGGTGCTCGACGCGCTCACAAGCGGGCGCTGACGCGACTGACAGACGAACGCGTGCGGCAGGCGGTCGACTGCATACCGGTTGCGTCTGCTAGCCTCGATCGTCTCTACGCGATGCGCCGGGAGCCGATCATGCCGATAACGATGCGCCAGGCCCTCGCCCTGGCGACAGCAGCCGCACTGTTGTGTGTATTTCCGGGCGCGGTGCCCGCCGCACCCGTGCCCGATGACGAGCGCATTCCGGTGGACGTGCGCCGCACGACGCTGCTCGTGCGCGACATCGACGCATCGCTTGCCGTCTATCGCGACGCGCTGGGCCTGCACGTGATCTACGACGAGTACATCGGTGGCGGCGAGGACGAAGACGGCGATGCGCGTGACCCGACCACCCGCCTGGTCCTGCTGCGCGCCAATGACACCTTCATCGGCGCGATCGGGCTGATGCAGCGGCTGGATACCGACACGCCACCGCCTGCCGAGAACCGACGCGCGATGCCCGGCGACGTGATCATCGTGATCAACGCGACCGACCTCGAAGAGCGCTTTCCGAAGATCGCGGCGACCCCGGGCGTCGAGATCGCGACCGAGCCGACCCGGGTCGAGTACCCGGCGCCCGACGGCGGCGTGATCCCGGTGATGTTCAGCGCGTTCTGGGACCCGGACGGCTTCTTCATCGAGGTCAACCGGATCATGGGCACGCCCGCCGGCAGCGCCGGCGACGATTGACACTAGCGCCGCGCGCGGCGCATGAACGCCGGGCGCACCGCCAGCGTGATCGCGATGCTGACCGCCGCCCATGCCGCGCACGCCGGCAGCACCACGTCGAAGCCGATGTCGGACTGGAGCAGCCAGCCGAGCAGCACGGGGCCGACCGCGGTCGAGAAGATGCCGAAGGTCGCGACCGTTCCCTTCACCTCGCCGAGCGCGTCGAGGCCGTACACCTCCGCCCACAGCGCCGTCATCATCGGGCCGTTGAAACCGGTGCTGACGCCCGCCATGACGAGGTACCACCACGCGACCCACGGCGCCGAGCTCAGCGCGAGCACGCCGAGCCCCAGCAGCAGCGGCACGTGCAGCACCGGCAGCAGCCGCGTCGCGCCTACACGGTCGATCATCGGCCCGAACGCGAGCGACGCGAGCATCCGGGCCAGCGCGAAGCCGATGAACGCGGCGGCGATGAACTCGAGCGTCCAGCCCTGGTGCTCGGCGAGCGGCACTTGGTAGAGGAACAGCGCGGTCAGCACCAGCGGCTGGAACACCATCGCCGGCAGCAGCACGACGAATGCCGGATCGGCAAGCAGCCGCACCCGGCGCGGCACATGCCCAAGCGACTCGGAGGCTGGCCGCGCCGCACCCGGCTCGCGAAGCAGCGACGCGACCGCCGGCAGCAGCAGCAGCGCGATCACGGTGCCGAGGATCGCCCAGCTCAGCCGCCAGTCGACGGCATACATCAGCAGCACGACGAGCAGCGGGAGCAGGCCTTCGCCGAGCGGATAACCGAGCTGCGACAGGCTCAGCGCCTTGCCGCGGCCTTCGGCGATCCCGCGCGCCATCGCCGTCGATGCCGTCAGGCTCAGCAGCCCCTGCCCCGTCAGGCGCAGCCCGAGGATCGCGACGAACAGCATCCACACATGCACCGCGGTGGCGAGCAGCCAGCACGACAGCGCAAGCCCCGTGCCGACCGCGAGCGTAAAGGTCCGCAGCGACACCCGGTCGAGCAGCCGGCCGAAAAACGGCAGCGTCAGCGCCGAACACAGCGTCGCCGCCGCATAGAGTGCGCCGAAGCTCGCGGTCCCGAGGCCGAACGCATCGATGATGCGCGGCACGAAGATCGCGATCAGGAAGGTCTGACCGAAGCTCGAGAACAGCGTCAGCAGCACGCCGAACGCGAGCATGCGCGGATGCGCGCGCAGGAACGCGAGGTAGCCGCGCAGGCCACTCGCCGGCAGGTCGCGGTCGGCCGCCGCAGCTGCCGTGACCCGGGATGCGTCGGGCGGCGGCGGGCGGCGGCCGCCGCCGGTCACGGCAACCGGACGGGCTGGGACGTACCGAGTCCCGGACCGAGCATCAGCGCGTTCTCGAGCAGACGGGTCGCGCCGAGGTGCGCGCCGCGGAAGGTCGGCGGCGCGGCGAACAGGATCACCTGGCCACGGCCGACGGGCTCTCGCACGAGCCACGCGCTCGACGCGATGCGCTCGCGCGCCTCGGGCCACAGCAGGCCGCTCATGCGCACGTCCAGCCCCTGGCCGGCCGGCAGCGGCGCCCACCCGGCCAGGCGGGGGCCGTTGTTGTCGTCGTTTTCCGAATCCCGCTCGCGGTACACGCCGACGCGCAGCGGCGCTTCGACCGGCGCGGCCGTGAGCATCACCGGTGAGCGACCGTAGAGCACCGGCAGCACGTCGTCGCTGCCGGCGGTGAGCCAGTGCCGGGTGTCGACGCGCGCGCCGACGATCGCGCCCGAAGGCATGAACGGACGCTGCCAGTCGTCACGACGCTGCAGGTCGTCGGCGTCGGGCAACGCCGGCAGGCCGGCCCACGGTGTCTCCGCGCCGGCCGGTGCATCGCGATCCCACGCGTTGGCAGGCAATGGGTCGCTGACGGCCAGCCACTCGCGCAGCAGCGCATCCTGGAACGGCTGCAGCGACTCCAGCGCGTCGGGCAGCAGCGTCGTCGCGAGCAGGCCGTTGTCACCACCTGCGAGCTGGCCGGCAGAGCCTGCGACCGCGATCAGCGTGCCGCCGGCGCGCACCCAGTCACCGACCGCGTCCACGAGGGCCGACGGCAGCGGCGCGGTGCCGAGGCGGTCGGGCAGTACGAGCACGTTGTAACGGCGCAGGTCCATCGTGCCGATACGGGTCTCGTCGAGGTGGCTGTGGCGCACGCCGAGCCGATGATCGAGCATGTACCAGGTGCTGCCGAAATCCAGCGGGCTGGTGCCGGCGCCGGCGAGCAGCGCGATGCGCGGGCGCTCGAGAAGGCCGAACTCCCTGCCACCCAGGTCGGGCAGATCGCCCGGCGCACGACCGTGGCGGATCGCCAGCACGTCGAGTTCGAGCGTATCGGCGACCTCGACGAGCCGCTCGAGCCACCCGTCGACGGCGCGGTTGTCATCGCGCGTGACGACCACCGACCCGCGCGGCAGCGCGTGGCCGTCAAGCTCGGTGTCGAGGCGGTTCGCACGCAACTGCACGCCGCGCTCCAGCAGTCGGCCGGCGGCGGCGGGCGCGCGGTCATCGGCACCGCTGATCGCATAAGCGATCGCATCATCGGCGGCGACCAGGCCCGTGTAGGGCCGGTTGCGCGCGAGATTCTCGTCGGCGGTGCGCGCGTTCAGCCGGCCTTCGACACGTACGACGCGCAACCCGTACATCATCGGGATGTTCCACGCGGTCACGTCGTAGAGCATGGTCGAGCCCTCGCGCAGCAGCCGTTCACGCTCCTTCGTCGTGACCGCATCGGGCATGCGCGGATCGAAGTCGAACATCGCCGCGAGCAGTCGCGCCTCGGGCTGGCGGCCCGGCAGGACGAGGCTGCCGGCAGGCAGTTCGTAATCGTCATGCTCGCGCCCGAAGTAGTCGGTGACGCGGGCGCGCGCGTCGCGCTCGATGCGCTGCGCCTCGAAGCCCTGGATGCGCAGCAGGTCACGCACCACCGCCATGCGACCGTGGTTGTCGTCGGGCAGCACGACCCAGCTCTGCCCGGCGTAGGGACCGTCGTCGGCAAGCACGTGTGCGCGGTCTTCGGCGAACGCGCGCAGCATCCGCTCGCGATTGCGGCGCAGCGTGTCGAGGTTCGCGAGCGACGAGATGAGCTGGTGATGCACCGCCTGCCGGTAGCTGACGACGCCATCGCGGCGCGCGACACCGTCCTCGGCGAAGCGTGCCTGCTCGTAGAGGATGCCCTGCGCGCCGCGCAGCGCGGCCCACGCATCGGTGTAGCCGGGATACCAGTCGTCGTGCCACTCGCCCGTGTAGTAAGGATAGCCGTACCGGTCGAAGGCCTTCGCCTGGTCGTCGGCGAACATCTGGCCCCAGCGGTTGCGGTACGGCGGGAAATGCGGGTTGTGCGGCTCGCGCGCCGGCGAGAAGAGGTAGGTGTCCTGCGCGCCCATCTCGTGCGCGTCGACGAACAGCAGCGGCCGCCATGCCGAGATCTGCGGTATGCGCCCGCGCGTCTCCGGGTGCTTCGCGTAGATCCAGTCGCGGTTGAGATCGAACAGGTAGTGATTGGTGCGCCCGTACGGCCACGCGCCGGTATGCACCAGCGACTGGTCGTCGACATTACGCTGCGTGCCACGGAATTCACGGATACCGGACACGAAGCGGCTGCGGCCGTCGGGATTCATGTCCGGGTCGATGATGATGACCAGCTCGTCGAGCAGTTCACGCGTGGCGGCGCTGCGGTCGGCGGCGAGGTGGTGAATCAGCGCGAGCGCGGCATCGGCGCCGGAGCTCTCGTTACCATGAATGCTGTAGGCGAGCCACGCGACGCCGGGCAGCGATTCGATCAGCCGGTCGCGCTCGCGTCCGCGCAGGCCGCGCGGGTCGGCCAGCCGCGCCATCCCCTCGCGCACCTCCTGCTGGCGCTCGAGGTTCTCGGGGCTCGAGATCAGCACGTAGTGCAGCGGGCGGCCCTCGTAACTGTCGGCGTAGTGGACGAGTTCGACGCGCGCGCTCGCCTCGTCCCAGGCGCGGATCGCCGCGACGATCGCCTCCGGCGCCGCGGCGCGGTCACCGGCGGGGAAACCCAGCAGCGATTCCGGCGTCGGGATCCGGGGGTCGTGGTCGGCATCCGGGAAGTAGGTCTGATCGTAGGCGAGTCCGGGGACCGGTGACGGCGCCGGCGGGAGGTACGGCGTATCGGCGTGGACGGTGGCGACGGCGAGCAGCGCGCCGACGAGCAGCAACAGGATTCGAACCACGGGCAGCCTCCGGATTGCGGCAGGAACGACTCCGCGCGCCATACGGCCATGCGCGGCTCCGCGAGTATACCCGTGCGTCGCAATCCACAGCGCGGCTGGCGGATCGGCGCCGACAGGTCGGACGTTGTGACCGCTACGGGCATCCATTACCTTTCGCCGCGCCGCGGCAGAACCCCCCCCGGCGCACGAAGCCCAGACACACGGAGAACGACTGATGCCCGCACTACAAGGCCTCCGGCTGCGCGCCGATCGCTGGATCGAATCCGCACCTGTGCAGCGCGCGATCGTGACGCTGATCCTGGTCAACGCGGTGATCCTCGGGATCGAGACCTCCGACCGCGCGATGGCGGTGGCGGGCACGTGGCTAGTCGGCGCCGACCGGCTCATACTCGGCGTCTTCGTCGTGGAAATTCTCACCAAGCTCTACGCGCGGCGGCTCGCGTTCTTCCGTAACCCGTGGAACGTGTTCGACGCCCTGGTCGTCGGCATCGCCCTCGTGCCGACCAGCGGGCCGTTTGCGGTGTTGCGCGTACTGCGGCTTCTGCGCCTCGTGTCGCTGTTGCCGAAGCTGCGTTTCGTCGTCGAGGCGCTGCTGAAGGCCATCCCCGGGATCGTATCGATCATGGGCCTGCTGGTGCTGGTGTTCTACGTTTTCGCGGTGATCGCCACCGGCCTGTTCGGCGACAGCCACCCGCAGTGGTTCGGCACGCTCGGCGGGTCGCTGTACTCGCTTTTCCAGATCATGACGCTGGAAAGCTGGTCGATGGGCATCGTGCGACCGGTCATGGAGATCCATCCGTGGGCGTGGGCGTTTTTCGTGCCCTTCATCCTGCTCGCGACCTTCACCGTGCTGAACCTGTTCATCGCGGTGATCGTCAACACGATGCAGACGATGCAGGAGGCGAAGGAAGTGCTTGGACCGGAGGCCGTCGGCGTGGTCCCGGAAGGTCTGGCGCCCGATGACCGCACGGCCGAGGAGCTGGCGGCGCTGCGCGAGGAGGTGCGGCTGCTGCGCGAAACGTTGCGCGAGCGCCCCTGAGCCACCGCAACGTTGCACAGTCCCACTGTGCAACGTTATGACAAGCATGAATTTCTGCCGGGATCAACGCGTATACTTTCGAGTTGCTGGCGCTCACCTGCCAGCCTCACGCGCGACACGAGAAACCGAATGAACGGACCGGATGCACGCACGGGCACTGCATCGCTGGACGACACCGGCAAGGCACGCCCGTGGTCGCGTCGTCCGGAGTTCTACTATGCGCTGACACTGTTCACCTTTGCGCTCGTGCTGGTCGGCAACGGCGTCATCGGCCAGGGCGGCGTGCTGCCGGCACATTCCCCTGCGGTCGCGATCTTCTTCGTCGTGTTCGGCCTGTTCACGATCATCATGGGTTACCTGCAGCCCAACGCCGGCTACGTGTCGTTCGACCGCGTCGCCCAGGTTGCAAGCATCCTCGTGCTCGGGCCGGTCGACGCCGCCTGGGTGAACGGCCTGGCGTCGCTGCTGTTCCCCTGGCTGCGTCTGCGCGAGGGCAAACCGCTCGGCAGCATCGTGATCGCGGCGTTGAACAATGCCGGGCTGATGACGGTGATGATCCTCGGCGCGGGGAGCGTCTACGTCGCGCTCGGCGGTGCTCTGCCGCTGCAGCAGCTCGACGCCACCGCGGGGGTCGCGCTCGTCGGCCTCGTGGTCACGATGCAGGTGCTCAACGACATCGGCATGCGCGTGCTGTTCCGACTCGAGAAGGGTGTCTGGGAGCCTTCCATCAACGGCTTCGGACTGGCGGTCGAGGTCAGCGGCTGCGTCGCGGCGGTGGTGCTTGCGGTGGTCTTCAACACCCTGGGCATGCCGGTCACGGGACTGTTGCTGCTGGTGATGGGGCTCGCGATGGTCGCGCTCGCGCAGTTCGCGCGCATGCGCAACCGGCTGCAGCTGATCGTCGACGAACGCACCCGCAGCCTGCGCGAGAAAACCCGCCAGCTCGAGCGTCTCGCCACCCGCGACCAGCTCACGGGGCTTGCCAACAGACGCTACGCCGACGAGTTCGTGGACCGGCACGTCGAAGAGCATGCCCGCTACCAGCGCCCCTTCTCGATCGCGCTGGCCGACCTCGACTACTTCAAGCGCGTCAATGACAACTACTCCCACGAGATCGGCGACCGCGTGCTGCAGCGCGTGGCCGCGATTCTCGCCGACACCTGCCGCAGCGCGGACGTCGTCGCGCGTTACGGCGGTGAGGAGTTCCTGCTGTGTTTCCCCGAGACCACCGCCGATGCCGCCGCCGCGATCTGTGAAAAGCTGCGTCGTGCCGTGGCCGGGCATGACTGGGAAGCGATCCGGCCAGGCATTCGCGTTTCACTGAGCCTCGGCGTTGCCGAGCTCGGCGCCGGGGTCAATCGTCGTCAGCTCCTCAATGCCGCGGACCAGCGGCTATACATGGCCAAGGAGCGCGGGCGCGACCGGGTGGTCGCCTGATCGCGGGCTGAAGACATCGCGTCATTTACTCCAGTGCGCCCAGGTCCTCATGCATCAGTCGCCCGACCAGCTGGACGAAAGTCGCCACCTGGTCCCTGAAAAGGCGCGGGTCCACCCGCTCGACGCCGGAGGACTTCGCCCAGTAAACACCCATCGTGCCCATGATGGCGACACCCGGCAGCCCCAGTTCCGGCGCATGCTTGGCCATGCCATACCACGCCCCCTGTGATACGCCCCGCAAACCAGGCCGGGCGACATTAAGCACCCGCGTGGCCGGCAACGTATTGTCCATCACCGCCTCGATGGCAAGATCGACCAGCCGTTCATGATCGGTCGTCCAAAGCAGCGACGTATCGACCCGACCGGTGAGTTTCAGGCGACGCTCGTACTCCTGGAACTCCACCTGACCGAGGTGCTCCATGCCGATCATCGCGTGCACGCTCGCCAGCAGATCCGGATAGCGCACATCGAAATCGTGTTCGGCGAAGGCTTCCTCGGCACCTGGCATGAAATGACGGCTGTCCAGAAAAACGAGCAGCGACCGTGGCCTGTGCTCGCGGGGAATCTCGGCCATGTAACGAATGACGGCAAGGAGCCCGAGCGCACCGTTGTCCTGGGAAATCGAGGGGCCGTCGGTGTGAGTGGTCAGCTTCAGCATCTCGTCGGCGGGCGTGCCGTAATCCCGCCCGGGTAACACGCCGACGATCTGGTACGCCTCGCTCTCGACCCTTTCGGCTTCGAGTCGAAGCGTGGCCTCCTGCCCGGCCCGCGCCGCCGATACGACCGCGTCACCCGCATCCCGATCGAGCAGCAGGGTGGGCACTTCGTAATGATCCGGCACAGGAAAGGTATACATGCCCGCCATCTGTTCGGCGCCGGCATCGAAGACGAACAACGCGCCCGCCGCGCCGCCGGCGCGTGCGATCTCGATGAACTGCCGGGTCTGCACGAGCTGCGGAAAGATCTGCCAGCTCTGGGGCGCGCGTACCCGCGGTACGGCCCGGCCGCGCTCGGGGAAGGTTTCGGGGTCACTGCGATACTCATAATCGAGCGCTTCCATGCGATCCGCGACGGCCTGGGTGAAGCGGGTACGAAACACGACGATCCGTCCCTCGAGGGTGCCCGGGGGATCGTCGAAGTCATAGTGCAGCAGCGGCGCCGAGACGCCCTCGGATGGCGTGGCGCCCGAGTTCGCCCCGGCGTTGGCGACGTCGATACGGCGATCACCCACGTGCAGTGACCAGTCGGAATCGTCGGGCCATTGCGACGTCGTCCACCGATCGAACGTCCAGCGGTTATAGCGCATGTCCACCAGCCCCGCCGCGGAGAATTCGTCGTCGAGCATCTCCATGAAGGCATGCCATGCACGCGAGCCGGTCAGTGCCGGACCGAGGCCGTCCTTGAACTCGTGCCATGCAAGAATCTGATCTTCACTGACCAGCCAGTCGTCGCGCACGGTGACGAGCGGATCATCGGTGTTTGGCGGTGACGCTGGTGACGTGATGCGCCAGAAGGCCTCTTCGTCAGGCCGGTGCGACCGCGGGCCATACGCTTCGTGAACGGCGCGATACACCCGCCGCGACTCACCGGGATTGACCACCCGTCGAAGCTGCACGGCCGTGACCGCGCCGCGCCGATCGAGCTTCGCGTCATGCACATCGCCGAGCTCGGACGCGAACCGCTTCGCGTCATCGGGCACCACGTAATGGCGGCCGAGTACCGAGATGACCTCATGGGCAGGCACCGCAGTGCCGTCGGCGGCGTACAGAGCGAAGCCGCTATCGGCCGCTGCACCGCGAGCGCAGACCGGCGCCGAGGCAAACATCATGAGAGCCATGACCATCGAAATCAGCTGCATTTCGTGGACTCGGTGGGCGAGAACAGGTCTCTGCGGGCGCAGCATGGTGCTCCTCCGTAGGCACTGTCGGCGAGGTACTTGCTGTGGACTTTTACGGTAATGTAATGGGGTGGATACGTAAAACGAACGGCATATCGCACACGAACCCACGGAACCCCGGTGGCAAGCACAGACAAGCCCGGCCCTTCGCGCACGCTTTACCAGAGCATTGCACAGCGGCTGATGTGCCAGATCAGGGACGGCACGTTACCAGCCGGTGCGCGACTACCCTCCGTCCGAGAGATCGCCGAACGCTTCGGCGTAAGCAACAACACCGCCGTGCAGGCCTATCGTCACCTCGAGTCTTTCGGGGTGGTCGACGTGCGTCCGCGATCAGGGTATTTCGTCCGCGATGTGGCGCCTGGGGGCGAACCTTCGGCGACGCCGGGTTACGACACGCCACGGTCGGTCAGCTGGAGCGAACACGTGCTGCGGCTGATGGAGCCCCATGCGCGCAGGGACATGGTGCGCATGGGCATCGGACTGCCGGCAGCTTCGCTGATGCCACTGCGCCAGTTTCACCGGGTACTGGCGGACACCGCGCGCAAGTTTCCGGAGGAATCCTGGGACTACATGCATCCAGACGGCCACCTGCCGCTGCGACGGCAGATCGCAAGGCGCACGCTGACCTGCGAGTTTCCCGCGAGCGTCGACGACGTGCTGATCACCAACGGGTGCATGGAAGCGCTTTCCCTGGCGCTGCAGGCGGTGAGCCGCCCCGGCGATGCAATCGCCGTGGAGGCACCCGTCTACTACGGAACGCTGCTGCTGCTGGGCACCCACGACCGTCGCGTACTCGAAATCCCCACCAGCGAATCCGAGGGTCTGGATCTTGCCGCACTCGAGCGTGCAATGGCGAACCGAAGCATCCGGGCCTGCATGTTCTCTGCAAACGCGCAGAACCCGCTCGGCTTCACGATGCCCGAGGCCAACAAGCGCGAACTGGTGCGCCTCGCGGCGCGCTACGACATCCCGGTGATCGAGAACGACGTATGGGGCAGCACCGTGGCCGACCCCGACGTCCGGCTTCCGGCCAAGGCGAGCGATGGGCACGGTATCGTGATCTATTGCAGTTCGTTCTCCAAGGTGCTGATGCCCGGGCTGCGCGTGGGCTGGGCGCTGCCGGGGCGCTACGCGCGCAAGTTCAGGGAACTCAAGCGCTTCACCACGATCGTGTCGCCCTCGCTTGCGCAAGTCGCTCTCGCGCAGTGGCTGCAGCGCGGCCTTCACGACGAGCACATGGACATGCTGCGTCGTGAACTGGCAAGGCAAGTCGAAGAGACCGCCAGACTCGTGCTGCGGCGCTTCCCTCCGGGCACGGCGGTGAACAGCCCCAGCGGGGGCTGCGTGCTGTGGATTCGACTGCCCCCGGGGGTGGATTCACGGCGGCTTGCCAGCGATGCCAAGCAGTCGGGCATTCACGTATTTCCGGGCGAAGTCTTCGCGCCCGATGGCCGCTTCCGCGACCGGCTGAGAATCAACGCCGGCAACCCGCTGAGCCCGCGCATACGCCGCGCAGTCGCGACGCTCGGCGCGCTCGCCGCCCGGCAGCACACCGCCTGATCCACCCTGCACCGCGCGGCCAGGGTGTCGCCATCGGCCCCGTTGCTGCAATGCAGCGAAAACTGTCTCAGTTTTTCGCCCGCGAACTGTGCCTGTAAAGGCCAGTGGACCGTGGGTAGATTCAACCTTGGGACCAGTGGCCGATCGAACCCGGATCGGCCGCACGACCAGGGGGAACAGCCATGCACACGCGACCGTCACGGCTCACGGTTGTGGCCGCCGCCGTTGGGGCGGCCACGGCTTCCACATACGCGCCCGCGCCCGCCCACGCGGAGACCTCTGCACTCATGGAGATTGTCGTCACCGCGCAACGCCGCGAGGAGCGGCTGCAGGACGTCGGCATCACGGTCACGGCATTCAGTGCCGAGGAACTTCGCAGCCTGATGTTCCGGCAGCCCGTCGACGTCGCATCGCAGACGCCGGCGCTTGAGATCCGCAATACGCTGGGTAATGCGAACCCCGTGATCACGATCCGTGGCATCGGGTCCAACGACCCGAACACCAACGTGGCGCCCTCGGCGGCGGTTCACGTCGACGAGGTCTACCTCGGCACCAACGGGCTGCTGTCGTTCCAGATGTTCGATCTCGAGCGCGTCGAGGTGCTCAAGGGGCCGCAGGGCACGCTGTTCGGCCGGAACACGACCGCCGGCAGCGTCAACTTCATCACCCGGCGTCCCACGCGCGACTTCGAGGCGTACGTGGACGCCACCTACTCGCGCTTCAACACCCGCGAGACGGCGGGCGCGATCAGCGGCCCGCTGGGCGAGTCGGTGCAGGGCCGAATCGCATTCATGACGCGACACTCCGATGGTCACCAGACCAAGCGGGGCACCATCGGAATTTCCGAAGGGTTCACCCGGCACCCCAACGTGCCGCCGATTCAGGCCGTGGAAGATGTCGGCGATTTCGCCGGCTCCAACGTCGTCTCGACCCGGGGCAGCCTGGCCTGGCAACCCGCCGACTCGGTCGAGGTCGTCCTGACCGGCCACTACAGCCGCGACCGCTCGGAACAGTGGATCTCCAAGATGGTGACGCCCGACGTGCTCGGCTTCGGCCCGGAGGGTGGACGTGACGAAGTCTTCGAGGACATCGACCCCCGCATCGACGGCGACCAGTACGGCGGTCGCCTGCGCGTGGACTGGGACCTCGACAATGGCACCACCGTCACGTCGATCACCGCGCTCGAACGACTGGACCGGCTGCAGCAGGAACCCGATTTCAGCCCGTTTCGGATCAACTCCACCGATTTCGACGACAACTGGCGCCAGCTCAGCCAGGAAGTCCGCCTGACGTCGGCCACCGATCAACCCTTCGTCTGGACGGCAGGTGCATTCTGGATGACCGAGACGCTGGGCTTCTTCAAGTCCGCCAACCTTGCCGATTTCCTGCTGACCGAATCGCTGGTCGACTACGTGCAGGATGGCGAGTCGTGGGCGATCTACGGCCAGGGCGAATGGCAGTTCAGCGACGACTGGAAACTCACGCTGGGGCTGCGTTTCACTGACGACGAACGCAGCATCGACGGCGAGACGACCGACCTGGACACCTGGGGCGTCTCGGTCGGTGCGGCGGCGTTTCCGGAGCTGCCGATCCGCTACGACCGCAAGTACTCGACGACCGACCTGTCTGGAAAAGTCGCGCTCGACTGGACGCCCACCGACGATTTGCTCGTTTACGGCATGTTCAGCAAGGGCTTCAAGAGCGGCGGCTTCGACGGGTCCACGATCCTCACCGAGATCGCCACCTTTCCGTTCGACGAGGAAATACTCTGGGCGTACGAGGTGGGCTTCAAGTCCACGCTGGCTGACACAGTTCAGCTCAACGGTGCGCTGTACTACTACGACTTCCGAGACATGCAGGTCACGATCCGCGTCGATGCGGGCGCCGGCGTGACCCAGTCGGCACGGCGCAACGCCGCGAAGGCCGAACTTTACGGCGGTGAACTCGAGCTGTGGTGGCGGCCGAGCGAGCAGCTGAGCTTCAAGGCCGGCGTGGCGCTGCTCGACAGCGAGGTCAAGGACTGGCGCTCGGACGACCCGGCGGAAATCGAGGAGTTCGAGGGCAACAGGCTCGCCGACGCGCCCGAGTTCACCTTCAATTTCTCGGGCCGCTACGAGTGGCCGGTCGGTGACGGCCTGCGGATGGCCGCGATGCTCGACGGCCACTACAGCGACGAAGTCTTCAAGGAGATCAGCAACGACCCAGAATTCCTTGCGCGCAGTCACTTCATCGTCAACAGCCGGCTGGAGCTGAACGGGCGCGATGATCGCTGGTACGTCGCGGCCTGGGCGCGCAACCTCACCGACCGGAGGTACGAAACGTCGATCCGCCCGCTGTTCGGTACGACGGCGGTGCTTTACAACATGCCACGCACCTACGGTGTCAGCGCCGGCTTCAGGTGGCACTGAAACGGGGGTATAGGCATGCGTGCATTGCGCATGAACATGCTGCGGGCCGCCGGGCTCGCGCTGCTGGTGGCGCATGGCACGGTGGTGTCGGCTGACGGCGGGAGTGAGGCGCGCGCCCCGGGGGGGGTGCTCTTCATAGGCGACGGGCTCGATGATCAGTGGCTGAGCATTGCCCGCAATTACCTCGCCGGCAGCGACGGGCGCCTGTACATGGATGGCCTGCAGGTGCGATCGGCCGCACACCTGCAGATGATGGAGATGGAGCGGCCGACGACCCCCGCCTTCACCCCTGACTCGGCGAGTTCGGCGACCTCGATGGCGACCGGCCACGTGACCGCGCTGGGCCGTGTTGCCGTTGACGCCGAAGGAGCTTCGCATCTCGAGACGCTCGTACAGGCCGCAGCCGCGAACGGCCTGCGCACAGGCGTGGTCACGAACACGCGGCTCAGCGACGCGACTCCGGCGGCCTTTCTGGCGCATGTGCCGGACCGCCGGTGCGAGACTCCCGACGCCATGGCGCGTTTCTGCCCCGAGTGGCCGCTCGATGGTCCGCAGGGAGGCAGCATTGCCGAACAGATCGCCGGCTCACCCGTGGACGTACTGATCGGCGGCGGATACCGCCAGTTCTCCGCCGCGTCACCCGGGCGGCCCGGGAAGGCACAGACCGTGCGTGAAATCGCCGCCCGTAAGGGCTTCGTGGTGGTCAACAGCCTGGCGGCATTCGACGCGTTGCCCGGAGGGCGCCGCGCCATCGCGCTGCTGGCCAGCGACGATCTTCCGCCGCGGTGGACCGGCGAGCCGAACCGGTCGGCACAACCGGTGCCCGACATGGACGCCTATCACGCACTGAAGACGGATCGTTGCGTGGACAACCCGAAGTTCGAAGGCACGCCGACGCTGGCTGAGATGACCCGCAGCGCGCTGGAGCGCCTCTCCGGGCCGGAAGGCTACTTTCTGATGGTCGAATCCGGGCTGATCGACAAGGAGTCTCACCGCCGGCGCACGTGCGGTGCCATCGGTGAAATCAAGCAGCTCGACGAAGCGGTCGAGGTTGCGCAGCGATTCGCCAAGAACCACGGCAACACGCTCTTGGTGGTGACGTCCGATCACGGACAGGCAGCACAATTGGTCGCCTATCCGTCCTATATGATCGAGTATGTGGAGCACTTCCTGCGCGACAGCAGGCCCGACGATGGAGCGCTTTCTCCACCGGGGCGACTGTCACTGCTTGAAACCCGCGAGGGGGGACGCCTCGCGGTCAATTACGGCACCAACCGCGCACCACTTGCAGAACACACGGGCGGGGCGGTGCCCGTGCTGATGAACGAACACGGCACGGGACGCGTCGGCGCGCTGATGTTTCAGAAGGAAATTCACCGCCTGGTCATCGAGCACCTGCAACTTGCCGTCGAAAAAGAGTAATACTGGCGACCGGATAACGACGACTGGAGCACGCCATGCAAGGCCTCATGATGGACCGTCCGTTGCTGATCTCGTCGATCCTCGACTACGCGGCAAGCAATTTCGCGACCACCGAAATCGTGTCGCTCGGCACCGGCGGCGGCGAGCACCGTTACGGCTACGCCGAGCTTGCTGCACGCAGCGCGCGTCTCGCGCATGCGCTTCGCTCGCTGGGGCTTGAGACCGGTGACCGCGTGGCGACGCTCGCGTGGAACAACCACCGCCACCTCGAGCTGTATTACGGCGTCTCCGGCATCGGCGGTGTAATACATACGATCAATCCCCGCCTGCAGCCCGAGCAGATCGCGTGGATCATCAACCACGCCGAGGACCGCTGGCTGTTCGTCGACACCACCTTCCTGCCGCTGGTTGCGGCGCTGCAGCCGCACCTGCGATCGATAGAGCGCGTCTTCGTGCTTGAACCGGCGGACGCGATGCCCGCGGACTCCGGCATTGAGTCACTGCACAGCTACGAGACGCTGATCGCCGACCAGCCCGACCAGATGGACTGGCCGGAGTTGGACGAACACACCGCCGCAGGGCTGTGCTACACCTCGGGCACCACGGGGCATCCCAAGGGCGTGCTCTACAGCCACAGGTCAACCGTGCTGCACGCCTATGCGACCGCAATGGCCGACACCGCGAGCAGCGGCCGCGGCGACACGATCATGCCCGTGGTGCCGATGTTCCATGCCAACGCCTGGGGCCTGCCCTACCTCGCGCCCATCGTCGGCGCGCGACTCGTGTTCCCCGGACCTAAGATGGCCGACGGCGCAACGCTCTACAGCCTGATGGAGGACGAGCAGGTCACCTACACCGCCGGTGTGCCGACGATCTGGATGGCGCTGCTGCAGTGGCTGCGCGACAACGACCGCACGCTCACGTCACTGCGTTACGCGACCGTCGGCGGCGCCGCATGCCCGCCGTCGATCATCCGCGAATTCGCCGAGCGCCATGGCGTGATCACCGCCCAGGGCTGGGGCATGACCGAAACCAGTCCGCTCGGATCGATGTCGCTGCTGTCGGCGCAGGAGGAAGTCGCGCTTGGCGAAGACGGCCAGGTCGAGCGCCGCGCGATGCAGGGCCGGCCGCCGTTCGGCATCGAACTGCGCGTCACTGACGACGACGGCCAGTTGCTGCCGCGTGACGGCGAGAGCGCCGGCCGGCTGCAGGTGCGCGGCGCGTGGGTGTGCAGCAGCTATTTTCGCGATGACGGCCAGTCCGATGCGCACGGCACCGATGGCTGGTTCGATACCGGCGACGTCGCGGTGATCCATCCCGATGGCTGGCTGCAGATCACCGACCGCACCAAGGACGTGATCAAGAGCGGCGGCGAATGGATCAGCTCCATAGAACTCGAGAACCTCGCGACCAGCCATCCCGACGTCGCCGAGGCTGCGGTCATCGCCCGACCGCACAGCCGCTGGACCGAACGGCCGCTGCTGGTGGTAAGGCCCAGCGGAAAACGCCAGCCGACGATGAACGACCTGCGCGCGCAGTTCACCGGACGGGTGCCGGACTGGTGGATCCCAGAGGACGCGGTGTACATAGACGAGATGCCGCTGACGGCCACCGGCAAGATCAGCAAGCTGACGCTGCGCGAGCGCTTTGCCGACTACCGGTTCCCGTCCGACGGCGCCTGAGCGCCCGGCCCCGCGCACAGGCCCGGCGCGCGCGACACCCAGTCGGTCACCGCCTCGTAGGCGGCGGCTACCTGCAGCAACCGGGCTTCGTCGAAAGGCCGACCGATGAGCTGGAACCCGGCGGGCAGGCCGTTGGCCGTGAAGCCCGCCGGTACCGCAAGCGCCGGTAGCCCGAGGTAATTCACCGGGCCGGTGCAGCGCACGAGGTCGGCGATGATGCGCCACATCGACTCGCCGCTGCCGACGTCGGTCTCTTCGATGGTCGGCACCGGGATTGCAAGCGTCGGCGCATGCAGCACGTCGCAGTGTGCGTACAACTCGTTGACGAACTCCCGGACCACGACCGGGCGCAGGTGCAGCGCCTCCAGGTAGGCCGCCGACGGGATCGCGACACCGGTGCTCGCGCGCACGCGCACCTGCTCCGAATACGCGTCCCCGCGCGTGCGCAGCCACTCCCCGTGCAGCGCGGTGGCCTCCGCGTAGATCACCGCGCGTCCCATCTCGGTCAGCGGCGCGGCATCGGGCAGCGTCACCTCGACGAGCTTCGCGCCCTGGGCCTCCAGCGCGGCCAGGCTCGCCTCCATCAGCGTGCGGATCTCTTCGCTTGCGCCGTCGTAGAAGTAGTCGCATGGCACGCCGATCCGCAGGCCCTCGACGCCGCGTTCGCAGGACGCCTCGTAGTCGGGGACGCGGCGCCGCGAGGTATGGACGTCGCGCGGATCGTGCCCGGCGATCACGCCAAGCAGGCGGGCGCAGTCACGCGCGGTGCGCGCGAGCGGCCCCGGCGTGTCGACCGAAAACGAGATGCCCATCGTGCCGTAGCGGCTGACCAGCCCGTAAGTCGGCTTCATGCCGACGACGCCGTTCATGCATGCCGGCAGCCGCACCGAGCCGCCGGTGTCGGAGCCGAGGCTGCCGTACGCCAGCCGCGCGGCGACCGACGCGCCCGAGCCGCTCGACGACCCGCCGGTGATGTGATCGGTGTGCCACGGATTGCGCGCGGGGCCGTAGTGCGCGTTGTGCCCGGTGGGCCCGAGCGCAAACTCCGACATGTTCAGCGTACCGAGGTCGATCGCACCGGCAGCATCGAGCCGCGCGAGCGTCGTCGCGGTGCGATCGGCGTGCCACCCGGCGCGCACGCGGCTGCCACAGGTGCTGACCTGCCCTTCGCGGTAATACATGTCCTTGTGTGCCAGCGGCACGCCGTGCAGCGGCCCCGAGGGCCCGCTGCCGGCAAGCACGCTGTCGGCGCGGTCCGCCGCGGCCAGCGCTGCGGCCCGGTCCACGCGCAGGAACGCGTTGACCGCGGGCTGAAGTTCGTCGATGCGGGCAAGGCAATCCTCGGTGACGGCCCGGGCGCTGACGGCGCCCTGGGCAATCGCGGCCGCGACCTCGACGAGCGTCGCGTCGGACCAGCGCACGGGCTGAGCCGGGCTCACGTGTCGGAGTCCGGATCGGCGAGCGACTCCAGCGTCGCGACGAAGTCGCCGGGCTCGGTATCGAAGAGGCTGCCCCGGCGGCGTTCGGCGACGGCGCGAACGGCATTTTCGGCGCCTCGGGCGATGCGCTCGGCGGCGGAGGGCTCCAGCGTCTGCCAGCCCATCGTCTGTGCCATGACCTGCACGGCGGCGGCCCGGTCGGAAGTAATGTCGTGGTCACTCATGGGGCGCAAGTACAGCAGCGTTGCACGCCGGGCACAACCGCGACTAGGCCAGCTGTTCCAGCCATCTCGCGAGCTCGCCGATCGCGGCGTCGCGGCTCGACGATCGCGGATCGCCGGAGGCCGGGTTCAGCCTCGACCATTCCGGGTGCGCCTGCGCACGGTGCAGCACCGACGGGCCGCGGCCATCGCGCCAAGGGGCGGACGCGGCGGGACCGCCGCGGATCGCATCGGTCGCCCCGTGTCCGCGCCGGCGCAGTGCTGCGACCAGCGACAGCTGGCGCACGACGAGCAGCTGCAGCGTGGGCTCGGCGACGCGCAATTCGTGTCGCCCCTGCAGACGCCGCCACACCCTGCGGCCGAGTCCCCGACGACTGCCCCACAACGCTCCGGCCGCGGCACCGCCGGCGGTGCCCGCACCGAGCGTCAATCCGACGGTCGCGACATCGATCATGAACCCCGCCGCGGCACCGACCGCGCCCGCGCGCCCGGCGCTGATACCGAACTCGCGCAACGCCTCCGGCGTGAACAGGTCCGCGTCCCACTGGCCGTCGGTCATCGGCAGCGACTCCGGCACGTGTTCGGCACCGGCGAAGCCATGCAGCGTCAGCAGGTCGTCGACGCATTGCTGCTCGTGGGCGCGCACCGCATCGCGCAGCGCCGACATCTCGCGCGCCGCGTCGGTACGGTCGCCCGGCACCAGCTGCACGCAAGCGGCCACGTCGATCGCCAGTTCGGCGATACGGCGCAGTGCCGCCGCGTGCAGCCGCGCGGCCTCTTCGCGGCGCGCCACCATCAGGCGTGACAGCGGCGCGCGGTAAGCGTCGAGCATGCCGAGCAGCTTTTCGAACAGGCGCTGCTCGCTGTCGGCGTCGTAGACGACGGTATCGAACGCGATCACCGCGTGCAGCGACAGCTCGGCCAGCGCGTCGCGCCACTCGCGGTCGCGCGCATCGGCGCTTGCGACGAAATTGAGCACCGGTATCAGCGGCTTCGCGCAGGCGCGCAGTGCGGCGAGCTCATCACGGTACTTGCCGAGCACCGGCTCGCGCGCGTCGATCACGTACAGCCCGACGTCGCTTGCGAGCAGCTGGCGGAACACCTTGGCCTCCTGCTCGAGCGCGGCACCCGCTTCGGCCGACTCGAGAAACTGCCGCATGCCCTCGGCCTCGTCGCTGGGGCCATAGCCGTGTGCTTCGAGCCATTCACGCACCGCGGCGGCGTCCTCCAGACCCGGGGTGTCGTACAGCGCCATCACCTCCTCGCCGTCGGCGAGCAGGCCCGCACCTTCCACGCCGCGCGTCGTCGCCGGCGCATCGCTGACCTCACCGAACCCGGTGTCGCGCATCAGCGTGCGCAGCAACGATGTCTTGCCCGTATTGGTGTGACCGACGACGGCAACCTGCAGCGTGCGACTCATGTGCCGCTCCCGGGCGCATCGACGAACGCGGCCTCGACGCGTGCGCCGAGGTCGTCGCAGTCAGCGTCGTCTTGCGGGGCAAGCACCCGATCGATCGCCGCGCCGCCGGCCAGCCGCGCCCACTCGTCGATCCGTGAGGCCACGCGCAGGTCGCGCGCGCGCGCCGTCCCGGCACCGGCAAGCACGAGCCAGACCGGTGCCCGCGTCGCATCGCGCAGCCGGCGCAGGAAGCTTCGTGCGCCGCGATCGGGCGTGCGCGCAAGCCACGCGACAACGACGACGACGCGCGGCGCGGCGGCCCTCGCGCGCAGCGCCTCGATGACGCGTTCCCGGCTGGCACGATCGTCGGCGGCACCCAGTGACACCCACGCGTCCGGAATGGCGACCGACACGTCCGGACCCGGCTCGAGCATCGCGACGGCCACCGGGCCTTCGGCGGCGGGCACGCGTTTCGTGACCGCCCCGGTCGCCGCGTCCGCGCCCGCCCGCTCGGGGTCGATGACGCCCATGCGCCGGGCGGCCGGCGTGACGCGCGGCGCCGCAAGTGCGTATGCCGACGCCGACAGGTCGAGCCTGAAGCGCGCGGCCGCACGCCGCGCCAGTCCGAAGCACGCGAGTCCCAGCACCACGCGCGGCACCAGGCCGTAGACCAGCAGCGCCCCGAGCACGAGTCCGGCCCAGGGGCGCCTGGCCTCGATCGCGACATCGGCACCGAGTCGGCTCGCGCGCACCAGCGCCTCGTCGGGCACCGGGAACCCGAGCAGCGCGGGCCCCGTGCCGAGCCAGCCGACCAGCTGTATGAAGTGCGGCGCATCGAGCAGTGTCGTGCCCCAGACGAAGTCGTACTGGCGCACCGCGAGTGCCAGCATGCAGGTGAGCAGTGCGCCGATGCAGAACGCGGCCCACAGTGCGTGCGTCAGCGTACTCGCGGCCCACGCGCCCAGACGACGCTCCCCCGTCAGCCGCGCGGCGGCGATCGCGAGCAGCTGGCGCGGATCATCGGGCGACAGCCGCCGGGTCAGCAGCGCCATCACCCCCATGACGCGCGCGCCGAGCCAGCCACCGCCGCGGCCCGGCCGCAGCACGACCATCAGCAGCCACACCAGAAGCACCGCGAGCTGCAATCCGAGCAGCCCCGCGAGCACCACGAACACGTTGACCTCGCCGCCGCCGGGACCCGGCACGCCGAAGACGCCGATCGCGGTGATCACACCGGCCAGGAACGCGAGCAGCACCGCGAACCCGAGCAGTACGGCGACGTTGCGCCGCCAGCGTCCGAGCGTGTCGCGCACCCGCAGGCCCAGGCGCGTCGCGCCCGCCCGCGCGACGAGGCGCGCTTCGAGGTCGCCTGCCGCGTCCCGACCGTGCTGCCAGGCCTCGGGTTCGTCGACGGGATGGCCGAGGCGGTCCTCGTGCACGCGCACCGCCTCGGCGACAAGCCGGTCGTTGAATCGGGGCGCTGTCGCGCTCATCTGCGGCGCGGACGATCGGCTGTCTGCATGGCGGCTCACTATACGGCCGGCCCGACGGGCGGCCAACCGCGCCGCAGCCGGTGTCGGGCAGCGATGGGCAGCAGGCATGGCCCCGCGCTATGCTGGTCGGCACTGTCATGCACGTGCACGCTAACTGGGAGCTTCGCGTTGAACGACGCACTGGCGCTCGGAGGATTTCTGCTCGCAAGCTACGCGGCCGCGGCGTCCGGCGCGATATTCCGCCCCGGCGAGTGGTACTTCGAACAGCTGCGCAAGCCGTCCTGGAACCCGCC
>PWYM01000156.1 GCA_003567855.1 Gammaproteobacteria bacterium
AAGGTCGAGCGCGATGTCAGCTGCGGTGTCTCGGCGCGCCGCGGTGACGCGCTCATCCGACTGGTTGAAACCGGCGCCGGTGCCGAGCCGCGTCCGCTGGGGCCGGATCGCGTGCACGTGATGCTGCACGTGCCGGTGCAGTCCGGCGAGGCAGATCATGTACAAGCCGGCACCGCCGAACGTGGCGAACACACGCCCGATCCCATCGCGCCCCACCCACGCCTCGATCCCGGCACCGTGGTCTCCTGGCAGACCGCGCGGCGCCTGGCCTGTGACGCCGCGCGCACGCTGATGGTCGAATCCGGCAAGGGCGAGCCGCTGTCGGTCGGGCGGCGCAGCCGCACGGTCCCGGGTCACATGCGCCGCGTGCTCGAACACCGCGATGGTGGCTGCCGCTTTCCGGGCTGCACCGAACACCGTTACGTCGACGCCCACCACATCCACCACTGGGCCGACGGCGGTGAAACCGCGCTCGACAACCTGGTGCTGCTGTGTCGCTTCCACCACCGGCTGGTGCACGAGGAAGGCTTCGGCTGCGAGCGCACGTCCGCCGGCGACATCGTGTTCCGCACCCCCGAAGGCGAGGTGATGCCCGAAGCGTTTCCGCTGAAACCCCATGACTGCGTCGACATTGCGACGCTCAACCGCCAGGCCGGTCTTCAGATCACCACGCGCACCTGCAACGGCGGCTGGAAGGGCGAGCGCATGTGCCTGAGCGACGCGGTGATGGTGCTGCAGTGGAAGACCCACGGGCATGTGCCGCCGCCGCGGAATGTGCTGGCGGGGTAGCGGGCGGTCCTGTCGCGGCGGCGTCGCCCGGCGTTTCCGCGGAGAGGCGGTCTCGTTTAGGGGCGCTTTCAGGGCGCGGCGGTGGTGCCGGCGACGTCAGCCCTTGAGCGATCCCATACCTCATCGGCGTCTACAACCCAGCTTCGTTCTCGCGCGCGTTCCGGCGCTGGACCGGACAGACGCCAAAGGCGATGCGGGCAGCGCTGCGCAGGGACGCACCGCTCGGGTAATATCCGGGAAACGCGCATCGTTTAAGGGTTCCCCCAATGTCCACGTCACTCCAGGACCAGCTGCTCAAGGCCGGTCTGGTCAAGAAAGCCAAGGCGCAGCAGGTCGCCCACCAGAAGTCCAAGCGCCGAAAGCGCGCCGGCGGGTCAGCCGGTACGACCGACGAGGCGAAGGCCCGCCAGCAGCGCGCCGCGGCCGAGAAGGCCGAGCGCGACCGCAAGCTCGCCGCCGAACGTAATGCGCGAGCGCGCGAGCGCGAGCTGCAGGCGCAGGTGCGCCAGATCATCGAGGCGAACCGAGTCGAGCGCACCGGTGACGTCCCCTATGCGTTCACCGACGGTCGCGTCGTCAGGAAACTGCGGATCGACGAGACGCATCGGCGGCCGCTCGCCTCCGGCGCGCTGATCGTCGTGCGGCTCGGCAGCGGCTATGAACTGCTGCCACGCGCCGCCGCCGAGCGCGTGCGCGAGCGGGCGCCGGAACTCATCGTGCTGGACCATGCTGCTGGCGGCGACACCGGCGATGACGGCGTCATCGAAGGGTACGAGGGTTACGAGATTCCCGATGACCTGACATGGTGAGGGGGCAGGAGATGGGCAGGATCGCTGAGCGCCGGGTATCGGAGCCGAGCTGTTTCGGCCTCACGGTCGCGCTGTTTGCGGCGGCGGCGATGATGCCGGCCGAGGCGCGCGACAGTCGCGAGCCTCCGTCCGTGGAGGCGCTGCTGGCGGTGACGCCGGCGGTCTCCGGAGAGACGCCGCAGTGGTCGCCGGACGGTTCCGGGGTGCTCTACGTCGGCGGCGGCCGGCTGCGCCTGGCGCGCGGCGCGGATGACATCCGCACGCTGGACGTGGATCTTGGCGACGCCGGGCATTTCCTCGCGTCACAGAAGCCGCAGTTCAGTCCTGACGGTTCGGCGATTTCGTACATCTCCGAGCAGAGCGGCAGCCAGGAACTGTGGTTGTGGTCCGAAGACTCCGGCGAAGCGCGTCGCCTGACCAACCTCGGTGCCCGGATCAATGCGTACAGCTGGTCGCCCGACGGCGAGTGGCTCGCCTTCTCCGGCGACCGTCATGGCGCCTACGACATCTGGAAGGTGAACGTCGGCAGCGGCGCCGTCTACCGCCTTACCGCCGGATCGCGCTACGAGGTCTTCCCGACGTGGACGCCCGACGGCGCGTACGTGCTCTATGTGGAACTCGACGAGCGCTGGGTTGATCACGACGTCTACGAGGTTCCGGCCGACGGCGGCGAGGCACGTCTCGTGGTCCGCGACAGCGACTTTTTCGACTACCAGTCGGGCGGTCGTTTCGGCTACCCGATGGTTTCGCCCGACGGCGAGTACGTGCTGTTCCGCTCGCATCGCAGCGGTTGGCGCAATTACTGGATCGTGCCCAGGGCGGGGGGTGAGCCGCGCGCGGTGGCGCCGGAACCCGCCGACCAGAAAGGCGCGCGCTGGTCGCCCGACGGTCGCCACATCGCCTACACCTCGCTGGACAACGGCACCCACCGGCTGCGCATCGCCGCGGTGGATGGCGACACCGCGCCGCGCACGCTGGTCGAGCCGCCCGGTGGTGTCGGCGTGGTCGCATCGCCCGACTGGTCGCCCGACGGCGCGCATCTCAGCTTCACGATGCAGACGCCGGCAGAGCCGCGCGACCTGCACCGCGTCAGCGTGGCCGATGGTCGCGTGACGCGTCTGACCGACTCGCGACCGGCGCCCGAGGTTGCCAGTCACCTGCTGGCGCCGCAGAAACTCATGTACCCGAGCACCGACGGGCTGAGCATTCCGGCGTACCTGTACCGCCCTGCCGACGCCGCTGCCGATGCCCCGTTACCGGCGCTGGTCTGGATCCACGGTGGGCCGACCTCGCAGTTTCATGACGATTTCCAGGCGCACGTGCAGTTTTTCGCGCAGCGTGGTTTCGTCGTGCTGATGCCCAACATCCGGGGCAGCTCGGGATACGGCAAGGACTTCGAGGAAGCGAACATGGGCTGCTGGGGCCGCTGCGACCTCGAGGACGTGCTCGCCGGCGTCGAATACCTGCGTTCGCTCGACTTCGTGGACGCCGACAACATCGGCATTACCGGTTCGAGCTATGGCGGCATCATGAGCATGGCCGCGCCCACGTTCGCGCCGGGCGTGTTCCAGGCCGCGGTGCCGCTTTCGGGCTACGCCGACTACCCGCACCTGATGGCCGAACAGGAACTGCGCCACATCAAGCTGCTGGAGTACGAGCTCGGCCCGTTGGAAGAACATCGCGAGCGCTACGAGTACCTCTCGCCGATCAACTATGTCGCCGACATCACGACCCCGTTCCTGGTGATCAACGGGCGCGGGCGCTTCCCGGAATCCGAGGCGAGCGACCTGTTCGTCGCCGAGCTGGTCCGTCACTACAAGCCGGTTCGCCACCTGGTATTCGACAGCGAGAACTACTACGTGCGCGGTCGCGAGAACCGGGCAGTGATGCTCGGTGAAATGCTGGGCTTCTTCCGCCAGCACCTCGTCGAGCACGGCATCGTTACAGGCGAGTCGGCCGGTTACCGCCGGTGATCGATGTCCGCGGGCGCGAGGCGCCGGCGCGCGTGCGGGTATTCCGGGATTACATGCGGGACCGGCTGGGGGAGATGCTGAAAAACTGAACGAAACGTCGAGGTTCATGCCTGTCCGCGCGGGGACGCGTCCATGCATCCTCGATGTCGGCTGGGGCAGCAACGTGGGTGCCCCTGTCACCGCCGCGCCGAACGGGCAGTTTGGGCGCGTAATCAACGGCGGCAAGGAAAGCCGCCCGGCATGCAGCATGCAAGGAGGCGCGTGATGCGCGAATTGACCCTCGACGAAATCTCTCTGGTCGCCGGAGGCTCCACGGCCCGAACCACGGACAGCGGCGAAGAACTGTCCGGCAGCCGTGCGGGTTCGCTTGTGGGTGTAGGGCTCGGTGGTGCCGCAGGCCTGTCTTCCGGGTTCATCGCAGGCGCGATCTGGGGCGCCAAGGTGGGCGGCTTCGTAGGCGCCGGAGTCGGTGGCCTGGTCGGTGTGGGCTACACGTTGGCCACGCAGTCGCAGTAGCGTCGGTCATGGCGGCCGGCCGAAGGCGTGCGAAGCCCATGCCTTCGGTCCGGCACGTCACCCGCGCGAATGCCCATGGAGTGATACGTGAAAATCGTCCCCTCGATCTGGCCTGTCCCGTTCTTTGTCGCGTTTTTTGCGTCCGACCTGATGATCTACGCAACGCTTGCCGGAGAGGTGCAGTCGTTCTTCCTGTGGAACCGCACCTTCACGTGGCTTTTCCCGGCGTGCCTGCTGACGGTGATCGCCATCGTGCGGCTCCTCATACGCCGGGCACTGGCCCGACGGCTCAGCCGCTGATGGCCATTCGCACGCGTGCACGCTGCATCGCCTCGTGGCATGCGTGCATGCGTGGCAGGTGCCGTCGCAGAATGTCGGCGACGCGTGGGTTGTTCTCGTCGAAGCGTGCCTGTTCGAACGTGTCGTGCAGGGCTTCGAGGATCCGCTCTTCCTCGTCGATGAGGGCGTTCAGGTACCTGACAGGTGAAAGCGACCCGAATCCCCGGCGTGCAGCGGCATAGGTGCGCTGCGCGGACTCCGACAGTCGCGGCATACGATCTTTTCGAACGCGGTAGTGGAGGAGCTCCGCGTTGAGCGCACAGACGAGATCGTGTTTCACCTGCGCCATGCTCGCGAAGACCACCCTGAGATCGGACGGCTCGGCGTGGTGTTCGGCAAACTCGTAGAACTCTATGCCCTCTCGTGCTGCCGGCAGGAGTTCGCTGAGATATTCGCTGGAAGTGTCCACTTCGTATTCCCCCATGCTTGGCGTACGAGGGCTTTTGCAACTTGTGTGCCATTTGAGGCGAACCTCGCCCGGTGGCGCGCGGTCGCCCGCGCGGGAGTCGCGGGGAGCGGATATCGGCGGCTGAACCTGGCAATGTTTGCCTGCCGGGTCGTAAAAACTGCAGCGTCGAGTGGCCGGGCGCAGGTCGAATTGGCCCAGTGGCGCGGCGCACGTCAGTGGCATGGAGTTTGCTTTGAATGAACCCTCCAACCCGAACGGAGGTTTCACTATGCAAATCCAGCGCGCCATTGGCGTCGTGCTCGTCGCGGCAGGCCTGATGCTGTTGTTCTTCGGCTACCAGTCGTCGCAGGGCATGGACGACCAGGTCACCCAGGCGGTGACCGGCGAATACACCGACAGCACGGTCTGGTACTGGGTGGTGGGTGCCGTGGCCTGTTTTGCGGGTTCGTTCCTGCTGCTCGTTCGCCTGCGCTGACCGGTCAGGCGTCCCGGCGCCCGTCGTCTTCCGGTTCGAGCGTGAAGTGGATCGCAGCTTCGCTGCCGCGGGTGCCCTCGGCCCAGATGCGTCCGCCGTGTCGTTTCACGGCGCGCGTGGCGATTGTCAGCCCCAGTCCGAGGCCTCCGGATCGGGGTTCGTCGTCTTCGTCATCGAAATGCTCGAACGGTTCGAATATCCGCCTGGCCTGCGCGGGGTCTATGCCGCGGCCATTGTCGCGCACGCAGTACGCGGTCACGCCGGATTCGGTGCGATGGCCGGTCACGCTGATGTGTCTCGCGTCCTGGCCACGCGTGTGCCGCAGCGCATTGCTCAGCAGGTTCAGCACAAGGATGCCGACGAGTCGCTCGTCGGCCTCGGCATCGGGCAGTTCACCCGTCTCCAGCGTGACCGGCGGCGGCGGTTCGGCCGCGTGCAACCGTTCGAAGATATCCTCGACCAGCTTCTCCATCGCCAGCGGTTTGCGTTCGAAGGTTGCGTAAGCGGCCGTGGACAGACCGACCACGCGCTCGATGATCTCCGACATCTGGCGTACGCCCGACCCGAGGCGTCCCAGTGCGTCGCGCGTCTCATCGTCCAGGCGCGAGTCCATGCGCCCGGCGAGCAGGTCGAGGTTGACGGATATCGAGTTCAGCGGGTTTCTGAGATCGTGCGTGACCGACTCGGTGAGCGTGACGAGATCGGCATTGCGATCGGCAAGCTCGCGGGTGCGCGCCGCGACCTGTCCCTCCAGCCCCCGGTTGAGCTTGGCGATCTCTGCTTCGGCCTTGCGCGCCGCGTCGGCCTTGACGTTGACACGTCCGTTCTCGTAGACGAGCAGGCCCAGCAGTCCCGATACGGCGAAGCCCAGCGGGATGACTGCCATGAGCGCCGGCGTGATCAGCGCCTCGGCCAGGTCCGCCGTGGGCGTATGCACGACGCGCAGCAGCGATTGCATGGACGTCTGGATCAGGCCGTCGCGCTGCCAGTCCGCGGGAATGTCCGATGCGGGCGTGTCGCGTTCGTAGAGCGTCTGGTCACGCCACTCGACGGCCAGCGCATAGCCGGGCGATTCGTCCTCCAGGAATGCACCGAACAGCGCCCGCGTGTCGATGTCGGCGACGAGGTAGCCGCCGGTGCGCCCCCGGTTGATGACCACGCGCACCCGGTGGTCGCCGCCGTCAGCCGCGGTGGCAAGCATGGCTTCGCTGTCGACGCCCGCACCGGCGGCGCGCATGACCTCGGCGGCGCCGGCATCCTCCTCGCGCAGCGGCAGGTTCAGCGCCGGTGTCCCGGCCGTGCGCAGGTGCCGTGGCTGTCCGCCGGCGTCGACCCACAGGATGCGGACCAGTCCGGCGAAACGCTCGAGGTCGGCGCCCTGGTAGATGGCCCACTGGTCAGGCGGCAGCGTCGCGTTGGCGGCCCAGTAGTCGTGGGCGTCGCGCAGTGCCGCGAGCATCGCATCGACGTTCCTGACGAGCTTGCTGCGGGTGGCATAGGACTCGGTCTCGGCGATGAGCGCGATCCGTGCGTTGTCGGTGTCGCGCATGAAGTTCGACAGCTGCACGGTCAGCACCCCGAGCAGGAGCGTCAGCGCGACGGCAACGACGAGTCGGGTGGTCATGGCATGCGTGCTCCGGGTCGCAGTTCCTGTACAGGAGGGGCCTGGGCTACAATCCTGGCTACCCCATGCTAGCCGGAAGCGCCGCAGATCCGATGGCCAACATTCTCTTCGTGGATGATGACCCGGATTTCATCGCGGCCGTCCAGCCCCTGCTCAGGGACGAAGGCTACACGGTAGAGGTCGCCGCGTCTTTTCAGGACGCGCGCGCGATCCTTGACGGGCAGCGCTTCGATCTGCTGTTCGTCGACCTGATGCTGCCCGATGGCAACGGCCTCGAGCTGGCCTCCGATGACGGCCCCCCAACGGTCATCATTACCGGCCATCCGTCCATCGAGTCGGCGATACGCGCTGTTCGCGGCTCCGTCATCGATTACATCGTGAAGCCTGTGGACCGGGGGCAGCTGCTGCGAAGCATCGAGCGTGCGCTGCGCGAGGCGCCCGGGCGGCACGACGATGATAAAACGCCCTCGCCCGGTGCCGGCGGCGGCGCCGCGGACCCGATCATCGGCGAGTCGGAGCCCATGAAGGCGCTTCGCCGCACGATCGTCGAGTACGGCGCCACCGACATCATCGTGCTGATCACCGGCGAGAGCGGCACCGGCAAGGAACTCGTCGCGCAGGCGTTGCACGACGCCCGCAACCCCGAAGAACCCTTCGTCGCGCTGAACTGTGGCGCGATCCCGCAGGAGCTGCTCGCGAGCGAGCTGTTCGGCCACGAGAAGGGCAGCTTCACCGGCGCGGCCGCGCGCCGCAAGGGGCTGTTCGAGCGGGCGGGCGAGGGCACCGTTTTCCTCGACGAGATAGGCGAACTGCCGCTGCAGCAGCAGGTCGCGCTGCTGCGCGTGCTCGAGACGATGTCGGTGCAGCGTGTAGGCGGGGAGCGGGAGATCGACGTCGCGCCACGCGTGATCGCCGCGACCAATCGGGATCTTGCTCACGATGTTGGCGAGGGCGCGTTCAGGGAAGACCTGTTTTTCCGCATCAGCGTGCTGACCATTCATGTGCCTCCGCTGCGCGAGCGCGAGGGTGACGTGGCGCTGCTCGCAAGGCATTTCCTTTTACAGTACGCGGGCCAGTACGGCACGCCCCGAGAGATTTCCGACGAGTGCCTGGTGCGCCTCGAGGCCTACCGGTGGCCCGGCAACGTGCGGGAACTCAAGCATGCGCTGCTGCGCGCGGCCATACTCAATCGCGGTGAAACTGTCGTGCGTACTCTGCCCGACGATTTCGAGCAGCCGCCCGAGTGGACGCACCGGGCCGAAGACCTCGTGCCCGGCACGCCCATCAGGGAAGTGGAGCGTCGCCTGATCGAGAAGACGCTCGACCATTTCGACGGTAACAGGAAAATGACCGCCGACGCGCTCGGCGTCAGCCTGAAAACGCTTTACAACAGGCTTCGCGACTACGGTCGCGCGTCGCCCGAAAACTGACGCGGCGCGCTCACAACGGCGGCGGGCGCCGGCCGAAAGCAAAGGTGATCACCGCGAGGATCATCCCCACCACGAACAGGATCCACGCGATGTTGACTGCGGTGCCGGCGATGCCGGTGAGCCCGAACAGGCCCGCGATCAGTGCAATGATAAGAAAAGTGACAGCCCAGCTGATCATTTGAATTCTCCCTTGAATTGAGAGCGGCCTTGGATAAAGGCGAGCGACGCCCGCGACGAAAACGGGCGTCGCCCCGGTTTCACGCGTCACGATTGACGCGCGGACTGGCTCAGTTGCCGTCGTTCATGCCGACCGCGTCCCGGGCCTGGTCCACCGCCGTCGCGATGCGCAGTGACGTCGCATCGACGCTCTCAACGCCCTGGGTCTCGCGCGCGATCTTCACGGCATGGTTGACCTGCGACTGGTTCTCCACCTCGCCCGAGAGATAGACGGTCTTGTCGCGCGTCTCCACCGAGATGTCGAAGCCCGACACCGTCTGGTCCACGAGCAGCTGGGATTTCACCTTCGTGGTGATCCAGCCGTCGGTGATGGCCTCGGTCGGGATGCGTGACTCGGATTTCTCGTCATCCTGCTTGTCGTCGTCGGCACGCGCTTCGCTGAGCGCGAGGCCGGAGGCGAGCAGGAAGGCGGGCACGGTGGTGCCGAGAACGATCGACTTGCGAAGGCTCAATCGCTTGTGTCCTGGATGCTGGCTCATGATTGTCTCCTGGTGTGGTTGCCGGTGCGGGCGGCTGTCCGGACTGCATCGGCCGTCGGTGCCGGATGCCCCGCGTAGGCAGAGCTGTGCACGATCCGTGCCATGCTGATGTGCGCGTGGATCAGGCGGTGTTTTCGACCGCGGAATGCGATTTACGGGGCGTGGGCGGAAACTTTTGCAGCCTGACAGTCAGGATTTACATACGACTGCGAACGTGGCGGATGGCGAACGCGCGGTACCGACGGGATGTATGTGTGGCACGCGCCTTGCAGTACATTTCCGTCGCTTTTAGGCCACGGCCGTGCTCTAAAATGCGGAAGGATGAGATGTCGCGGCTCGGCCAGATGCCATCGTGGCGTATCAAGTGCGACTACAATCGTAGTCGGCAGGCCTCGCGTTACTTCAAATGGAGCCTTCGGTATGACCACAACCATCATCGGCATCCTGCTTCTGATTGCGGCAGTGATACTCGCGTTCAGGGTCACCGCAATGGCCGCCCGCGTCGCGTTCGGCGTGGTCGGATTCATTGGCCTTCTGATCATTCTCGTTCCGCTGCTCATCGTCAGCGACTGACGGTCTTCGGCCCCTGCGCGGGGCGAAAGAATAAACAGTCGTGACTCACGGGGAACGGTGGCTGAGCCCGTTTCAGCGGCGAATCGTCGGTCTGTCGATCGTCGGTCTCGCGCGGACGGTATTGTTTGCGCTTGCTGTACCGCTTTCGGCATTTGCCGTGACGCTCTGGAAGCACGTGCGGCGCCGCTACTTCAGTCGCGTCGTCAGTCACGACGCCCACCCGGGCGATACCCCGGGCTTGGGCGGTATGCCCGAAGGTCCGAGTTCATGACCCGAACATCAACACCCGACGGAGGTATATGACATGGCCGAAAAACGCCAGAACCAGACCCGTCAGCCTAAAGATCCGGATGCGATCGACAGGACTGCTGACAAACTGCACGAATCGGTGGACCGGCTTGCCGAAGGAGCGAGACACGTGGATGAGACGGTGCGCGAACGAAAGCGCCAGGCCGAGGATAACGTCGCGTCGGCGGTGGCCGATGCGCGCGAGCAATCCGAGCTGTTGCTCACGAAGGCGAGCGGCTTCGTAAGGGCCAATCCGCTGCTCAGTATCGGACTCGCGATGCTGGCCGGCGCCATTCTCGACCGGAAACTGCGTCGCTGATGGAGGAAGAGGCCCGCGAAGAGGAGCCTGAGGCCGGCGCAGAGGCCAGTAGCACCGACGCCAACGTCGCACTTCTGGTCAGCGCGCTAGTCCGGATAGGCCGGTATGGGGCCAAACTCGCGGCGCTCGAAGTCCAGGAGCGTCGCCGGGCGATGATGGTCGTCGGCCGCCTCACGGCGATGGCGTGGGCGTGCCTTCTGACCGGATGGGTGGGCCTGAACGCGGCGCTGGTGGCTTTCGCGCATGCGCATGCGGCGTTTGAACTCTGGGCGGTGTTGCTGGGTGTGTCGGTTGGCAATGGGCTGATCGCGGGGCTGTTGGCCTGGCGTGCACGGCATCGCTGGGCGGAAGTGAAGCGCTCGCCGCTGCGCGGGCTGATGAAGTAAAGCCGCGGGAAAGCTCAAGACCCGCCGCACTCGGGCGTGCCGGCTTTCCGGCTTCCGGACCGGGCATCGCCCAGCATCGTTGCGGGGAGCTCCAGCGCGGTGGCCCATCCCAGTCCCAGCGCAAACCCCAGGACCATGCCCGATGGTGCGGCCCATCCGGCGACCAGGGTGCCCAGCGCCACCGCGCAGACGAGGAAGCACCCGAATCCCGCGGAGGTGACCGACGGGCCCCAGCCCCACGTCCGGGCCACGCCCGCGCTGAGGTGCACCACCATGGTGGTGGCTACCGCCACCGACACCGAGGGGAATTCGGCCCGGGGCACCACGCCCTCCAGCACGTAGATGTCGAGCAGGTAAGCGCCTCCACCCGCCCCGACGAGTCCCACCAGGATCCGGATGACCGAGCGCAGCTGTATCCAGCCGGCGGCGATGGCCACGGGGACGGTGAGGATGAGCACGCCCGGCCAGTGCAGGAACTGGAGCGTGGTCCGCGCGACGTTCACGGCCTCGTCGGTCCGATTGGCCACCATCCACTCCAGTACCGGGAAGTCCAGCAGTACCAGGCCCCGGACCGCCTGGGTCTGGGCCAGCACCAGCCCCACCCCCGCCACGGCCCCCATGAGCACCACGAAGGCCACGGTGAGGTTGAGCCCGCGGGCAAGGCCAGGGTGCAGACGACGGCCAACCCAGGCGAACCCGGGGCTGAGCGCCCGGACGATCCGGCGGGTCCCGGTCGCCGTGATCAACAGTCGGCCCGCAGCCTTTACCCTCCGCTGGTTCCGGGCGATCCGGGTCGTGGCCCACTTGATCAGCAGCCCGGCGAGAAAGAGGGTCAGCACGAAGGTGGCGGCTGTGCCGGCCACATCCTGGAGCCGGGTCCACGACTCTCCCAGAAAGTAGCCCAGCGTGCTCCAGGCGGCGGCCCACGCCAGGGTGGTGGGGGCATCGAAGGTGAGAAAGCGCCGATACGAGAGATTCGACGCACCGGCCAGGAAGGGCACCACGATTCGAGTCGGCGTGGTCAGCCGCCCCAGCACGATGGCCCATTCTCCCCGATCCTGCATGAAGGCCTGTGCGCTCCTGATGGGCCCACCCAGCAGGCGCTGGAGGAGCTGCGACTCCAGCACGCCCAGGCCCCAGCGACGTCCCAGCCAGTAGCCCGTGGAGTTGCCCGCGATGGTTCCGACCACCACGATGGTCACCAGCCAGCCAAGCGATATCTGGCCAAGGGAGGCGAGAATGCCGCCCGTGGCCACGGCGATCTCTCCGGGCGTCACGAAGCCCAGAAAGAAGGCGGCCTCCGCCCAGCAGAGCACCCCGATGAGGAGGTATACCGTGGCGGCGGGCAGCCCCGTCAGGGTATCGAGAAACTGTTCTACGAGTTCTGCCATATGCGGCTCAGCGAATGGGCAAAGTCAGGCAGGGCGGCGAGGGCGGGTGGCGCCGGACACCCGCAGTTCGGGCGAGAAGCGTACCCGCGATTCACCGTACCTGCCAGCCAGAGTTCACTCCCGTGGTCATTGGGAAATTCCGGCACCACGACTCGTAATCTTTACTCTCGTTCCTGGGCTCGGCGCGCTTGGTTGCAGCCTTGAACCGCATCGCTGTGGGCTTCTCACGGGTTGGCACATGCCTTGCAGCCTGCTCACTGCCGGACACTCCGGTACCGACGTTTACACGGTTATGAGCAACGCAAACCCAGGAGAACATCATGAAACATCTCGTCACGCTCGGCGCTCTGGCACTGACGCTACCCGCCATCGCATTAGCGCATTCGCCCGAAGACGATCGCCTCGAGGGGGACAGGCAGCAGACCCAGCAAACCCGGATGCACCAGCAGGACGCGGAGCAGCAGACTGGACAATTGGCCAGCGAGAATCGCCTGACCCACCTCGCGCAGGATCACATCAAGCTTGATGACCTCAAGGATACGACCATCGTCAATCGGGAAGATGAAGAGATCGGCACGGTCTCCGATGTCATTGTAGACCAGCAGGGCCAGGTGGCCGCCGTGGTGGCCAGTGCAGGTGGCGTCATGGGTCTTGGCAGCAAGAACAAGGCGCTGTCGTGGGACGACATCCAGGTGCGTGTGAAGAACGATGACGATGACGATGACGAATACGAGGTCGTCGTCGATCTGAGCAAGCAGGAGTTCGAGAACCTGCCCGAGTTCGAGGCTGAGCGTCGCAGTACTTCCAGGGCGTTCTGAACTGTCTGAGGCGAAAGCAAGGATCGTCATCATCCGGATTCGATCCCGTAGTTATTGACCCAATGGGAGATTGGGGGCGGGCTGTCCGTGGCCGGACAGCCCGCATGCTTCCGTGCCGAGGTGATGCCTGATGTGATTCAGTATCCTGGGGGCTGTCTGGCATCGGTCTACGGCGCTTCGGCGACCGCCATGTCGTCGGCGGACAGCTGCCGCCTGCGGCCTGCCTCTTCCATAAACTATCTCCGCCGATGTGCACGGAGCGTATGCCAAAGTCTCTTGCCGACAGCTCAGCCCAGCTCGACTTCCACGTCATGCTCGACCCGGTCATCGACAAGCGCAATCGCGCCGCCTGCCTGAACGTTACCGTCGACCGTGACACGCTGCACGCGTGACGGGCACTCGCCGATGCGGCGTACAGCGATGTGGTAGAAGGTCTCGCGGTAACGGTAGTGGACCTTGTAGGCGTTCCAGTCGTCCGGAATTCGCGGCGACAGTCGTAGCTCATCGACGTTCAGTTCGATGCCCAGCAAGGTCTCGACCGAGAGTCTGTACATCCACCCGGCGGCGCCGGTGTACCACGTCCAGCCACCCCGTCCGGCGTGCGGTGCGCTCGAATAGATGTCGGCGGCCATTACGTAGGGTTCCACCTTGTAGGTGTTGATCCGGTCCGGAGTGCTGCCGTGGTGTATGGGGTTGAGCAGATTGAACAGTTCCCACGCGCGGGGCCTGTCATCCAACTTTGCAAAAGCCATCGTGGCCCAGATCGCGGCGTGCGTGTACTGACCGCCATTCTCGCGAACACCGGGGACGTAGCCCTTGATGTAGCCGGGGTCAAGGGTCGAGACGTCGAAGGGCGGATCGAGAAGCGCGATCAGGCCTGTGTCACGTTTGACGAGGCGCTGGTCCACCGCACTCATTGCACGCTGCGCGCGTATTGTATCGCCGCCACCGGACAGCACCGCCCAGCTCTGGCTGATCGAGTCGATCTGGCATTCGTCGTTCCCGGAAGACCCCAACGGCGTACCGTCGTCGAAATAGGCGCGCCGGTACCAGTTGCCGTCCCAGCCGTGCATTTCGATGTTCTCGAGCAGGCGCCTGGCGTGGTCAGCGCACAGCTCGGCGACCTCCGGGTCGGCACGAAGACGCGCCAGGTCGCCGAACTGCAGGAGATTGTCGTAGAGGAACCACGCGAGCCATACGCTTTCACCGCGGCCCTGCCAGCCGACGCGGTTCATGCCGTCGTTCCAGTCTCCGCAGCCCATCAGGGGCAGCCCGTGCTCGCCGAACTTGAGTCCGTAACGGATGGCACGTACACAGTGCTCGTAGAGTGACGCCGATTCGTTGGAGCGCTGCGGAAGGTCGTAGTAGGCTTCCTCCTGAGCATTCAGGTCACGGCCCTCGAGAAAAGGCACCTGCTCCTCGAGTACGCCGGTGTCACCCGTGGTCGACACGTAGCGGCACACCGCATAGGGCAGCCACAGGTAGTCGTCCGAAAAGCGCGTCCGCACCCCGTGCCCGCTCGGCGGATGCCACCAGTGCTGAACGTCTCCCGGGCGGAACTGCCGCTCGGCGCAGCGGATCAATTGTTCCCGGATGAGCCACGGTGCAGCATGCGTGAGCGCAAGCGTGTCCTGTAATTGGTCGCGGAATCCATAGGCGCCCCCGGACTGGTAGTAGCCGCTCCGTCCCCACACGCGCGAGGACAACGTCTGGTAGATGAGCCAGCCGTTGGTGAGTACGTCGAGCGCCTTGTCAGGCGTTTCCACCTGCACCGCGCCCAGGACGTGATCCCAGTGGTTTCTCACCGCCTCGAGCGCATGCCTCGCACCGACAGGCCGTGCGAATCGCTGCAGGAAGTGATGGACTTCATCGGTACTTCGGGCCGCACCAATGACGAACACGATCTCGCGTTCTTCGCCGTCTTCCAGAGCGATCTCGGCCTGAATTGCAGCACATGGATCCAGTGCTGCGCCGATTTTCCCCGATAGCCGAGTGCGGTGGAGTGCGGCAGGTGAGTTCAGCGAACCGTTGCGGCCGATGAACTCGGTGCGGCTGCCGGTGACGGTACGGGCAGGTTCGCTGCACTGCGCGAACAGCAGGCGATCCGAGAAGATACGTCCGTAGGGATTGCGTGCGAGCAACGCACCGCTGTTCGTGTCGACCTCGGTGACCACGTGCATGAGGTTCTGGTGTCGCCATTCCCCCAGTACCAGCTCCCAGTACCCGGTTGCCGAGAGCCTGCGCCGACGCCCTGATGCATTGCGCAGCTTGAGTACCGCGAACTTTACCGGAGCATCCATGGCAACGTAGAACGAGAGCTCGGAAGTGATGTCGTCCTCGTCGTGTTCGAAGACGCTGTAGCCGTAGCCATGGCGGCATACATACCCGGAGCGCCCACGTGCAGGCAGGGGGCTTGGCGACCAGAAGGCGCCGGTCTCATTGTCGCGGATGTAGAACGCCTCGCCGGTGGTGTCGCTCAACGGATCGTTGTGCCACGTCGTCAGCCGGAACTCGTGGGCATTGTCCACCCAGGTGTAGGCGCTTCCGGCCTCGCTCACCACGGTGCCGATATACGGACTGGCGATGACGTTCACCCACGGCGCAGGGCAATTCTCTCCGGGTTCGAGCATGACCACGTACTCGTGCCCGTTCGGCGTGAATCCGCCGAGACCGTTGAAAAAGTTCAGTTCGCGCGGCGGCAGCGGCGCATTTTCCGGCTCCGGAGCTGGCAGGGTGGGCACCAGCCTCTTGGGCAGCCGCTCTGCCAGCGCGCGCCGATTGATCTGCTCGACCAGCGTGCCGGCCGTGTCGGTCAGCACGACACGCGCGACGCTCTGCAGCAACACCCGGTCTTCTTCCGAGAGTTCATCCGTCCGGCGCACGAATACACCGCCCGGTTTGTCCAGGAATTCGGCATCCGGCCCGGTGTTGATCAGGTCGATGATCTCGTCGTGCAGCACCGTACGATAGCCCGAGTAGTCCTCGTTGAGAATCACGAGGTCCGAGCTCAGGCCTTTCATTCTCCAGTAGGCATGCGCCTGCATCGCATGCCTGACGATATCGATTCGGTTCCGATCCCCGATACGCACGAGAATGATCGGCAGATCACCCGACAGTGCGAAGCGCCACAGGCCTGCCTGTCCGACGCGGTTACGGGCAATGAGGTCTGACGGGGCGCGACGCAGGGCGCTTGCATGGATCATCGAGCTGGCGAGCTGGCCGTAAAGCTGCATTTCCGGCTCGGTGGCACCGATCTGGTGCAGCAGTTCCTGGCTCTGGAACCACGCCATCTCGAAAGCGCGCTCGACGAAATGTCTGTCACCGTACTTGTCGACCAGTGCCAATGCCGCCTCGCGCGTGTCCGCGATACCGGAAATGACCTTAACGGTCGCGCCTTCGTCACGCCGCAGCGCGATCGTGCGGCGTATCGCAACGATGGGGTCGAGGACCGGTCCCGAAGTGTTGGACAGTTCTCGCCGGCCGCCGAGGTCTGCCAACGCGGCCGGATCCGCCGGCGTGCGACCACGGCCGATGAAGCGGCTGCGGTCGGTCTCGTAAGTGGCGTCACCTGCCGTCCCGTCCAGCGCGGTCACCAGGTGAAACATCCAGGGCGTCTTCTCGTCCGGCGCCCGCGACCGTCGGACACACAGAATCGCTTGCCTGTCAGGCAGTATCTCCGTCTGCACGAACAGGTTGCTGAACGTGCGGTGGGCGAGATCCGCATTCAGTGGCGCCAGTACGACCTCGGCATAGCTGGTGATCTCGATGCGACGCGGGCCTGAAGAGAGGTTGGTGAGCGTAACCCGTCGAATTTCCACGTCGTCCTCTGGTGAGACGATGATTTCCGTGTGTGTGTCGATGCCCTCGTCGAGCCGTCGGTACTCGGCGCGCGACTGGACGAATATCGCTTCGTAACGGTCCGCCTTGCGCAGCGTGGGCTGGTGGGCGCTTGACCAGGTGGCGCCGTTTCCCAGATCGTGAAGGTATATGAACGTGCCCCAGCAATCCGACGTGGCATCCTCACGCCAACGGGTGAGCGAGACGTCCCGCCACCGGCTGTACCCGCCACCGGCGTTCGTTGCCATGACGTGATACTTGCCATTGGACAAAAGGTGAGTTTCAGGCAGTGGCGTATTCGGGTCCGGAAAGGTGCGGGTGATGTCACCGGCGTCCGCGACTGGCGGGCGCGCCACGGCACTGACTTCAGCCGCGTGTGGATGCAGCGTGCTGCCCCGCTTGGGTACCCGTTCCTGCAGTAACAGTTCTGTAGCGCGCACCAGGGGATCGGAGGTGAAGCGCCGCTGCATTGGTTGATCGCATAGCGCATGGTCGAACGCCAGCAGGCTCATGCCCTGGTGATGCGCCATGAAGGTCCGCACGATCGCGTGCTCCAGGCGTGGGGGTACGCGTGATGGCGTGTAATCGATGGCCTCGTACAGCCCGTAACGGCCAAGAAAGCCGCTCTCTGAAAGCCGTTGAAGGTTACGTGTGGCCGCCTGGGGTTTGACGGTCAGCGCGAGCGCGGTGGCGTAAGGTGCAACGACGAGGTCGTCACCCAGGCCGCGCTTGAAGCCCAGTCCGGGAACGCCAAAAGCGCGGTACTGGTAGACCTGGTGGGCGTCCATGCCTCCGTAGCAGGACTCCGAGATGCCCCAGGGCACTCCCCGTTGCCGTCCGTACTCGATTTGCCTGGACACCGCGGCCTTGCAGGTCTCGTCCAGAAGCGTGCTGTTGTGGCTGGGCATGATGAGGTGCGGCATCAGGTACTCGAACATTGAGCCGCTCCACGAAATCAGCGTGACGTTGCCGCCGTGGCTGGTCAAGGCTCGACCGAGTGCGAACCAGTGCTTCTGGGGTACCTGGCCTTGAGCGATCAACATGAAGCTCGCCAGGCGTGCCTCGGAGGCGAGCAGGTCGTAATAGGCCGGGTCGCGTCGTCGTTCGCCGACGTCGTAGCCGATGCTGAGCAGGCACGATGAGCTGTCGTAGAGGAACATGAAATCCATTTCGGCAAACTCTCGACACCGGCTGATCAGCGTATCGATCAGCCCGATCCGCTCGATCGCCCCGCGCGTTGCCCGGGTGCTCCCGGCCACCTCTTCGAGGGTCGGGATGTGGTCGAAGCGCTGCGGGTCGGGCAGCAGCTGGTCATGGTCTTCCTGAATCGCTCGCAGCTGTGCGTCGAATGCCCGTGTCCAGTAGATCAGTTCGGTTCCCGTGTCAGCCTCGAGCGCTGCGGGGTCCATGACGAGCGCGGAGAACAGCTCCGTTACGACGCTCTGCAGGCTGGTCATCACGGTGCGGCTGTCGATCATGCCCTGGGCGCCGGGGCCCGATGCTGATGAGTCCAGTATCCCGGAGAGCCGTTTTATTCGTTCGGTTACGATCGCGGGCGTCGGCGATGGCAGATATACGGCAAGCGCCGCTAACGTGTCCTTCAGGCCTGCGAAGGCTTCCGATGGAAGCACGGGCCGGGATTTGAGTTCGGCCAGTCCCGCCCGCAGTGTCACGAGGCTGCCAAGCAAGTTGCCGCTGTCCACCGATGATACATATCGTGGGTGCAGCGGTTGCATGGTCTGCGTGTCGTACCAGTTGTAGAAGTGGCCGCGGAAGCGTTCGAGCGTTTCCATCGCGTCGAACGTCGCTTCGGTGCGCTTTAGGAGCTCTCCGGCGGTAATGTAGCCAAGATCGTAAGCGGCCAGGTTGGCAAGCAACGCCATGCCGATGTTCGTCGGCGAGGTGCGCGACGCGACGCTTGGTGCGGGGTGTTCCTGGAAGTTGTCGGGCGGTAGCCAGTTGTCAGACGGCCCCACGAACTCTGCGAAATAGCGCCATGTCCGTCGCGCCAGCATCCGCAGGAACTTGCGCTGGGATTCGCTCAGCTCCGGTTCGCGCAGGCGTTGAGGCTTGCTGATGAACCAGGCAACGGTGGGGGCCGAAAGCCACGCGGCCAGCACCGGTGCCCATATCATCCATTCGGTCGGTCGGATCGCGGTGAGCGCCACCGCCAACACGGATGCAAGAACTGGCGAGACGTACATCTCGGCATGGAATTCGGCCAACGAACGGCGTGCGTTGCGCTTCTCCGAGGAGGGTGTCTGCCAGAGCAGCAGACCGCGGCGGGTGAAAGGTCGGCGCAGCGCGGAGCGCGCAATCGCGTCGAGACTGAGTAACGCTTCGTAGGGCAGGAAAATCAGCGACAGCAGCGCCAGCATGACGGGGCGGCCGGTTGCTCGTGTGGTCAGGATCAGGTGCGTACGCCAATCGCGATCCAAGGGCTTCCCGCCAAGATCGATGATCGCGCCCACGAGTACGGGCACGAGGGGCACGGTGGCTGCAAACAGTATCCACAGCCACGCGGGGCCGGCGCCGAACGCCCAACCGCCAATCACCAGCGCAAGCAGTGCGGCAGGTGCAACGCTGCGACGAAGGTTGTCGAGGATTTTCCACCTGGAAAGGGCCGATAACGGGTTACGCTGACGCCGGTTTTCCGGCCCGGACACCCACGGCAGCAACCAGCCGGCGAGCTGCCAGTCCCCGCGTATCCAGCGATGGCGGCGACTGGCGTCCGTGACGTAGCTGGCGGGGTGGTCTTCTATGAGCGCCACGTCGGTCACGAGTGCGGAGCATGCGTATCCGCCCTCGAGGAGATCATGGCTCAGGATCAGGTTTTCCGGAAACCGTCCATCGACAGCTTGTCGAAACGTCTCGACGTCATAGATGCCCTTGCCGATAAACGACCCCTCACCGAACAGATCCTGGTACAGATCGGATACCTCGCGCGTGTAGGGGTCGATGCCCGGTTCGCCCGAGTACAGGCGCGCGAACCGTGACTTCCCCGCGCTGGAGAGACTGATCGAAGTGATCGGCTGGAGAACCGCGTGACCTTCCACGACACGGCCCGCGACCGCGTCGTAGCGGGGGCGGTTGAGCGGATGCGCCATGTTTCCGACGAGCGCGTATGCCGAATCACGGGGGAGCTGCGTGTCGGTGTCCAGCGTGATCACGTAGCGTATGGACCCGAGTAGAGTCAGGTCGCCCAAGGTCGAGCAAAATGCGGTATGCGCCGGGCCCTGTGCCCCCTCACGCAGCAGCGCATTGAAAGCCTCGAGCTTGCCGCGTTTGCGTTCGTATCCCATCCAGAGGCGTTCTGTCGGGTTCCAGACCCTGGGGCGATGAAACAGATAGAAGATGCAGTTGCGATCCTCACCGTAGGTCTCGTTGAGGGTCAAAATGCCTTCCCGGGTGAGCGCCAGGAGTTCATCGTCGCCGCTAATGTTCTGCTCGGATGCATCCATGAAGTCGGTCAGGAGAGCGAAGAAAAGATTCCGGTCGCGGTTGCCGAGATAGCGGGTCTCGAGTGCTTCGAGCAGGTCGGCGACACCCGATGGACTGCTCAGCAAAGTGGGCACGACCACCATCGTGCGGTGGTCGATCGGAATGCCGTTCGAGAAGTCGCACCGCGGCAGCAGACAGGGCTGCACGGTCAGCGCGGCGAGGCGGTTCACCAGGGAAACAGCGAGCGACGATGCAGCGATGACGCCGGTTGTCGCCAGGAACCAGTAGCGCCAGTCACTTGGCTCAATATTGGTGCCGGCGGTCAGCGCACCGAACACCGCCAGTGCGGTCAGCATGCCCACGGCGGTGAGATAAATCGGAAGCCGGGTCGCGCGTGCGATGGGGAGGATTCGCGCACGCCATGAGTGTCGTGCGCGAATCTTGCGCTTCAGGAGGTCCTTGCCGCGTCCGATCAGGTAGAAGCCCACATGTGCGGTGCGCGCGTCGGCGCCTGATTGGGCCCGTGCGGCAGCCGACAGCGCAATCGCCGAATGCGCGACATCGGATTCGCTGCGCGATTCCTGTCGGGCGATATCCTCGATCACGTGCCTGTAATGGTCACGCGTGGCGAAGTCTTGTCCGGCATGTGCGCCGGCGGGGTCTGTGCGCAATATGCGCTCGACGACGCTCAGTGCTTCGACGAACTCCCGCCAGTCCAAGGCGCTGATGAATCTCAGGCTTGTGGTGCTGTTGGCGATGGACAGCTGGTTGGCCGCTTCTGCACGACTGGCCGCCTGCAGCAACTGGGCGGGAGTCACGCCCTGCTCGCTCAACTGGTGCTCGAGCCAGGTGTGAGCGAATTTCATGGCCGGTTGCTGGGGCTGGAGACGGGATTGAAATTCTTCGACGAACGGCGCGGTCAGCGGTATGGCCGTATCGGTGCCCGCAAACTCGGCGAGCACTGTCACAAGCTGGCGAGGTTGGCGCTCTGCAACCTCTAGCATGCGATTCGCCCAGTCGATCGCTACGTCGCGTTCTTCCCGGCGCCGCAGAATGCGCAGACCGACGAGGCACAGATTCTCGAGCAGTGCCAGTCGAAGCATGATCGGGAATGCCCACAGCTCACCGAGCTTGAGCGGTTCCACGTCCTGGTACGCGGCGATGAAGTCGGTGGCATTGTCCGCATCAAGGCGACCGTCCTGGTGCGAGCTCAGTTCCAGTGCCAGCTCGTATACCCGGGGGTATCCCGCTAGCGGGCCCTGTGCAAGTCGAGGCAGCTGCCGGCTGTAACCGCGTGGCAGATGCCGGCGGGCGAGCCTGATCTGCTGCTCGATCAGATAGAAGTTATCCAGCAGCCAGACTTCTGCCGGCACGATTCGCTGGCTCATCTGGGCGGCGGCAGTAACACCGTCGTACGCGTCCAACAGGATCCGCTCGTTTTCAGCGAGTCTGGGCAGCAACTTGTCCGGACCGGTGCCCGGATCGATCTTCTGTTGGCCCGCCAGCCTGACGGCGTGACGCTTGAGTTGATCGATGCTGAAGAGTTCAGGTCGAAGCGGTTCGGCGCCGGGATCTTTGTCGGGATGGTCCAGGGCGAGCGGGTTTGACCGAAGACGATTTATCACGCGAACCTGCGCACGGCGGCTGACCCACGGTGTTCTGGGAACGCGTCACTCTATTCCCGAACCGGGCACGGGTCGGTTCGATGGCGTACGCAGGGGCCAGGTTCGAGGACGTCCGTGTTACAGCGGCATATCCCCGAGTCCCGCTGGGTTCAGCGCCGGAATGCGAGCAGCGCGACGCCACCGACGGCGGCTGCCCCGCCGAGTACGAAGTACCAGGTCGTCGAGTCGGTGAACCGCCCGGTCAAGCCCTCGACCACCTGTTCGCCGACGCTCTGCGAGGCCTGATAGCCGAAGTACAGCAGGATGATGCCTACGGCGAGCAGGACGAGACCCAGTATCTGGTTGACGCTCATGACTCGGATTCCTTCTGTCGACATGCCGTATCCGGCGGACACGGCCGTGCCGGTTTCACTGTCGGCATCACAACAGCCGCAGCAGACCCTCGTCTGTGCGCTGGGGTACGGACGCAAGTCCGGCCCGCCGGGTTCAGTCGCCTTTACGGCGCAAGGACTGCTGGATCGCGAGCCCGCAGACGATCAGTCCCAGCCCGATCCAGGTCGACGGCAGGATGGTCTCGCCGACGAACATGCGGATGAAGAACAGCGACAGGAACGGGGACAGGAAGATCAGGTTGCCGATGCGCGAGGCGCTGCGCGTGAGCCGCATTGCACCCAGCCAGAGCGCAAACGCGAGCCCCATCTCGAACACGCCGACCCAGACGGCTCCGGCGAGGCCGCGCCAGTCCGGAATTGCAAGACCCGCCGTCAGCGCGCACACGATGAACACGATCGGCAGGCCAAGCGCGAAATTGCAGAACAGTGCAACCAGCGGGTCGCGGCGGTCGCGGGCGCTGTAAATCCAGTACAGTGCCCAAAGCACCGTGCTGCCGAGTGCGAGCATGACGCCGACCGGGTTCGCAAACTCGAGCGCGAATACCGCTCCGCGGGTCGCGATCACCCACACGCCTGCGTACGCGACGAGGCCGCCGATGATGTCCCAGCGTGTCAGGCGGTGACCGAGCAACGGCACCGCGAGGATGGCGAGCGTGAACGCCCAAGTGTAATTCAGCGGCTGTGCTTCCTGCGCGGGCAGGCGGTCATAGGCCTCGAGCAGCACCAGGTAGTAGCACAGGGGGTTGACCAGGCCGAGGGCCAGTGATCGCAGGTAATCGCTGCGACTGCCGCGCAGCACCTCGGACAGCCGGCCGGTCATCACCAGCAGCGCACCGAGCGTGATCAGCGAAACGAGGCTCGCCCACGCGAGCAGCTGTATGGGCCGCAGGTATTCGAGCGACAGCTTGAACGCGGTCGCGGCGGTGGACCACAGCAGTACGGCGCCGAGGGCGAGCAGTACCGCGCGCTGTTCCTGGCTGAGTGGCATCCGGTCTCCCCTGGATCGAACGAGGGCAGTCTAGCCGAATCCGAAGCGACCGCTCGCTGTCGCCCGGCAGTGGGCGCAGCACTACGGGGGTCTGAGTGCGTTCCGCGAAAATTCGGACTATTTCTTCCGTGCGCCGCTGCTGTCACCCGACTATAGCGACAGCGACCGTTGCGCGATTGGCGCAGGCAGTCTGCTCACGCTCAAGCGCGTACTCGATGAATTCCTCGAAGTTGATTTTTCCAATGTGCGGTCTTTCCCGGTGCCGGTCGTATTCTTTCTGGGTCGCCACGATTACACGACGCCCTCCGAACCCGCCGCCAGCTGGCTCGACGCGGTGGAAGCGCCCTATACACGCGCAGTATGGTTCGAACGTTCCTCCCACATGGTGCCGTGGGAGGAGCCGGGGCGCGCGCTGGTGAGCCTGCTCGAGTACGTCCGTCCGCTGGCGCCGCGCTCCGTGTCCGGGCACTCGAGTGACTGAAACAGAGCCAGGGCGTCAGCCTCGCTGCACGGTTTTCTCGTAGAGTCCTGGAAAGCGTCCGTCCGGGTCACATTCGCGCTTCAGCGCGACGTAGGCGTCGCGGTCGTACTCGCGCCAGAACGACGCCTCATCATACGTGCTGCGCGAGTACAGGCTCTTCTTGCCGCCGTGCTTCGCGACCAGCGACTCGACCAGCGCGTTGTAGTGGCCGTCCGGTGCCTTCGACGGGACCATGTCCCAGAACCCGAAGTTCACGTATGCCGTGTCGGTGTGCAGGCGGAACAGCGGGAAGTGCTGGTTCGGGACGACGAACGGGCAGATCCACACGGGACGGATACCGACGCCGGCCTCGAAGTCGGCCAGAAACGCCGCCGCGTTGGCGATGGGGATGTCGACGTCCTGGATGACCGATTCGGTGCGTGAACGTATGTGCTGGAGCAGTTTCAGCGGCCAGCGGTGGCTTGCGCGCATGATCTTCTGGTAGGTGACGCTCGACAGGCGCTTACGACCGAGCAGCAGCCGCACCGGTGTGAACTGCGCGCCGACGTTGCTGCTGCACCAGAACCAGTCGGTGTCCCAGCGCCAAAGGTAGTCGTGGATCGTCAGGAAGTCCTCGCGTCGCTCGCGCAGGCTGCGCCAGTACTGGCGCAGCCACGTGTAGTCGCTCGGCTGCGTACCCGCCGGAAGCGACTCGACAAAGTGGGCCCGTGTCAGCACGTAATCGTCGGGCGCGAAATATACGCCGTCGAGGTAGGCGCAGTCGGGTTGCGCGCATTCGGCGTCGATGGCCGCGAACAGCGCATCGGGGTCGTCGTACCGGGTGTGTTCAAGGCGTACGTACGGCGTGACCGGGATCAGCCCGACGCGCACGCGAGTCGCGTAGCCGAGGCTGCCGTAGGAATTCGGAAAGCCGTGGAACAGTTCAGCGTGGCGGTCGGGTGCGCAGGTGAGCACGCGGCCGTCGGCGACCAGGACATCGATTTCGTGCACCGTGTCGTGCACCAGCCCGTAGCGGAAGGCCGCGGATTCGATGCCGATGCCGGTGGTCGCGCCGCCGACCGTGATGCTCCTGAGCTCCGGGACGATCGCCGGCGCCAGTGCGTGCGGGAGCGTTGCGTCGACGAGGTCGGCATAGGTCGTCATGCCCTCGACTTCGGCCGCGCCGCCTTCGACGTCGATTTCGAGTACGTGGTTCAGCGACGTGACATCCAGTTCGGTGCGTTCGGCGCCCTCGCGCGGGCGGAACAGGTTGCTCGTGCGTTTGCGCAAGCGCACCGGCCCGCTGGAAGCGGCGAGTGCATCGGCGAGCGCGGCCACGCGGGCGCGGTGCGAGGACCATGCGGCGCTGCTCATCGCTCAGCGCACCGGCTCGTAGCGTTCGATGTCACCGTGGCTCAGTACGAGTTGCCACAGGTTCAGTGCGCGCGCCCGGAACGCGCCGGCGCAGCTGTTCAGGTAATAGCGCCACATGCGGTAGAAACGCTCGTCGAGGCCTTGCTGCTCGCGCAGCGCGTCCCATGCGGCGAGGAAGTTCGACTCCCAGGCCATCAGCGTGCGGTCGTAGTCGGGGCCGAAGTTGTGCCAGTCCTCCAGTACGAACAACCCTTCCTTCGCGCGCGTGACCTGGGCCTCGGCGGGGATCACGCCGCCGGGGAAGATGTACTTCGTGATCCACGGGTCGGCCGTGGTCCGGCTGATGTTGCCGCCGATGGTGTGTACCAGAGCAAGGCCGCCCGGCTCGAGACGCGACTGCGCCAGCTCGAAGAAGCCGCGGTAGTTCCGGGGCCCCACGTGCTCCATCAGCCCGACGCTGACGACGCGGTCGAAGCGGGTCGCGTCGCGGGCCGCGTCGCGGTAGTCCTGCAGGCGTATGTCGACGGGCAGGCCATCGCAGAGCGCACGCGCGAACTCGACCTGCTGGCGGCTGATGTTGTAGCTGACGACCTCGCAGCCGTGCTCCGCGGCGAGATAACGCGCCAGTTCGCCGAAGCCGCCGCCGAGTTCGAGTACGCGCATGCCGGGTGCGAGATGGAGCTTGCGCGCGATGAGTGCGAGCTTGGCGCGTTGCGCGTCGTCGAGCGTGGCGTCGGCGCCGTCGGAGCCGTAGTACGCGCACGTGTACTGCATCGTGGGCCCGAGCATGGCCTCGTAGAGCCGGTTCGAGAGGTCGTAGTGCTGGCTGGCGACCTGCTGCGAACGGCGGCGGCTCTGGCGGTTGAGGAGGCGGCTCAGCAGTACCTGGGTGAGCATGGGCAGTGCGCGGATCTTCCGGTCCAGCCGAGCACGGTGGACGCGTGCGAAGAAAGCGTCCAGCCGTTCGGCGTCCCACCACCCGTCCATGTACGATTCGCCAGCGCCGAGCGTGCCCTCTGCGAGCACGCGTCGGTAGAGGCGCTCGTCGTGGACCTGGATGTCCCAGGGATTGGCGCCACCGATTTCCACACCGGCCGCGCTCAGCAGGTTTCGGACTTGTTCTTGCGCTGACACGGGTCCCCCGATGGTCTCCCGAATTCAGCCGGGAGTGCCTGTCGGTCCGAATTACAGTTTATCGCATCCTGTCGGGGGAAGCCGGCTCGTCGAGCACCTGGCGCACCTTGCGGGCAAGATCCCGGCGCCGGTAGGGCTTGGACAACAGGTGTACGCCGGGATCGAGACGACCGTTGTGTATGATCGCGTTCTCTGTATATCCGGACGTATAGAGGATCCTGAGCGAGGGGCGCAGCGCCTGCGCGGCGGTGCCGAGGTCGCGGCCGCTCATGCCGCCTGGCATGACGACGTCGGTGAACAGCAGGTCTACGTCGGGTGACTGGCGCAACAGTTCCAGTGCGCCAGGGCCACTCTCGGCCGAGGTCACGGCGTAGCCGAGCGCTTCGAGCTGGGCCACCACGTGCCCGCGCACGAGATCGTCGTCTTCCACGACGAGTACGTGTTCGCCGCCGGCGGCCGCGACCTGCACTTCGTCCGCCTCGGCTGCGTACTCCGCACCGGACCGGCTGCGCGGGAAATAGAGCCGGACGGTCGTGCCTTCTCCGGGCTCCGAGTAGATCTTGGAGTGGCCGTTGGACTGTTTGACGAAGCCATAGACCATGCTCAGCCCCAGGCCGCTGCCCTTGCCTACGGCCTTGGTCGTATAGAAGGGTTCGAACGCGCGTCGTAAAGCCTCCTCGTCCATGCCGAGGCCCGAGTCGGTGACTGAGACCATCACGTACTGTCCCGGTGAAACCTCCTCGTGGGCGTCGGCATAGGCGTCATCCAGACGGGTGTTGGCCGTCTCGATGGTCAGTCGGCCGCCTTCGGGCATTGCGTCGCGCGCATTGATCGCGAGGTTCAGCAGCGCGACTTCGAGCTGCCCGGGATCGAGCTCGCACGGCCACAGCCCGCCGCCACGCACGAACTCGATTTCGATGTCTTCGGACAGCGTGCGGCGCACCAGCGGCTCCATGCCGGCAATCAGCTTCCCGAGATCGACGAGCTGCGGCGCCAGCGGCTGGCGGCGTGCAAATGCCAGGAGCCGGTTGGTGAGCTCTGCGCCGCGTGCGCCTGCGGTTTCGATCAGATCGGCAAGCGGGCGCAGGCGTCGGTCGTCGGAGAGCTTTTCGCGCAGCAGTTCGGCGTTGCCTACGATTACGGTGAGCAGGTTGTTGAAGTCGTGGGCGACACCGCCGGTGAGCTGCCCGATCGACTCGAGCTTCTGTGCCTGGCGCAGCTGTTCGTCGAGCTGGCGCTGCTCGGTGATGTCGCGAAAATACACCGCCAGCCCCTCCGGTACCGGGTAGGCGTCCAGGGAGAACCACTTGTCCAGGTCGGGGTAGTGGAAGCGCGCTTCCTGGCGTTCGCCGGTCTGCAGCGCGCGGGGGTAGATTTCACCGAGCGGCGAGTCCTTTGCGGCCGGAAACTCGTCCCATACGTGGCGGCCGATCAGCGTATCGCGGTCGCGCTCGAGCAACTGCTCGGCCAGCGGGTTCAGGTAGACGAACTCGAGATCCCCGGACAGCAGGTAGAACGCGTCACTCATGTTCTCCAGCGTCGTCATCAGCCGTCGGGCCAGCGCCTCGCCGCGATCAAGCGCGTGCACCAGGTCGGAGATGTCCTGCAGCGCCCCCTGTGTACCGATGATGTTGCCTTCGCTGTCGTACTCGGCCTCGCCGATGGTGCGGATCCATTTTCGACCGCCGCTGCGAATCGCATGGATCTGCAGGACTTCCGTCCAGCCTTCGCCGGTGCTGAAGCAGTGCTCGACTGCGGCACGGATGCGCGGGCGATACTCCTCGCAGTACAGCTCGAACGCCTTTTCGAGCGTGGGCGGCGGCTCGACCGGCACCTCGTGTATGGCGGCAGTTTCCGCGGACCAGATGACGTGATCGCGGTCGCGCCGTACCCGCCACGAACCGACGCGCGCCATGCGGCTGGCGAGTGCGAACAGGCGATTGGTGCGGGTGAGCTCCCGGCGCGTGCGGGTTTCGCTGCTGACGTCCTGAAGCAGGCCGACGAGGCTGGGGCCGTCCGGTGTATCGATCAACTCACCGACGCTATGGACGTAGATGATCCGCCCGTCGTCGGGGCGGCGGATACGGTGTCGCGATTCATAATGGCGGGCACCGGAGGTTTCGATGACCGCCAGATCTCGTTCGGCGCGTTCGCGGTCGTCTTCGTGGACGAGCTGCAGGTAGTCGTGCGGTGACATCGTCGTGCGCTGCGGATCGGTGCCGATGATGTGCGGGAAGTTCGAAGACAGTGTCGCGACGTCCAAGCCCACGGGCAGTCGCCAGGTCGCAAGCCCGAGCAGCCGTTGCACCGTTTCGAGGTCGGCAATCTCGGCGCGCAGGCGCCGGTTGTCGGACTGCAGCCGACGCGTATTGAGCAGCGCTTCGAGGATCGGCCGCGATGACGTGGTCGTCGCCGTCGTGGGGTGCGCGGTCGGCTGACCGTCATCGGCGCCTTCGAACAGCGGCGTGACGTCCTCGGCCTCGTGGAAGATGCAGCTGATCGACCCGTCGTCGTCGATCAGCGGTGTGTTCACCACGCTCCAGTAACGCTGCTCGAAGCCGCCACCCTCGGTTTCCGGTCTGGGTATAGGATAGCGCTGTACGGCCATCGCGTCGGGCGCGCGATGCGTCATCACCCGTTGCAGGGAACTGCGCAGGATCCGGGTGCTGTCAGAGCCTTCGTCGGCAGGGTCGTCCGGGAAGGCGTCGAACACCGTTCGACCAATGAGGTCGTCGCGACTTCTCATCGTGGCGGCGAGATACGCGTTGCTGACCGCGATGATCTCGAAGCCGTTCGGCGACAGCACGAGCAGCCGGGCAGGGACGTTTTCGAACAGCGTCTGGAAGCGCTGCGTCGCGCTGCTCAGGGTGCCGGGTCCGGAGTCGTCACGGGTATGATCCATGGTGGCATGATAATGTGGACGTCGAAGCAATACTGCGGCCGCTTCCGGATTTATGTCCAGTCATGACATGCGGACGAGCGTACGAAACAGAACATGAATGACGCCGATCTCGAACGCTACCGGCAGCATCTGCTGGCGCTGAGGGAAGACCTCGCCAGCATCAGGGCGTCGTCTGAAGACGCCCGCGCAACCGTCCAGCTCGACCAGCAGAGCGTCGGGCGCCTGTCGCGCATGGACGCGATCCAGGGCCAGCAGATGGCGCAGGCGTCCGAGCGGCGTCGCGTCGTTGAGCGCCAGCGCATCGACGCCGCGCTCGAACGCATCGCTGCGGGTGACTTCGGCGACTGTTTCCTCTGCGGTGAGCCCATCGACCCCCGGCGACTGGCGATCGACCCGGCCGCAACGCGCTGTGTAGCCTGCGTCGATCGCTGAGTTCGTCGTCCCGCCCCGTCGTCTAGTCCGCCCTTCCCAACGCGGCTGTTGTCGGACGGCGACAGCCCTGATCACGACCCCGGAATAAAATCCCGGTATCAGTCGTTGTACGGGTGCATGTGCTCAACAGGAGGTCAACAACATGACACTGCACACTCGTACGATGGGTTCGATGATCGTATTTTTCGCACTGACCGCGCCGGCCCTGGCTGACGACGCCCGGCTGGACGCGGCTGCCGACCAGCGCACTGTCAGCGAGCTGGAGCTCGAGTACCGCCTGCGCGGTGGTGACGGGCTGCGGGTCGGGGCCGGGGCGGCGGCTGATGCCGACGCACGCGCCGATGCGGCGGCGGATGCCGCGTCGAGCGGCCGCGCAGGCGGCGAGGCCGTTGCGGAAGCGGCCAGCGACGTCGGCGCTGCACTGCGTTCGGAACTCGAGGCTTCGGGCGAGTTTGCTGCCGGTCTTGCCGGCGAGGCGAAGTCGGGCGTCAGCGACGAGCTCGGCGCGCTGGTCTCCGGTGAGGTCGTGCAGGCGATTCAGGGCGAGGTCAGCGGCACCGTGCAGTCGGCGGTTTCGGGCGAAGTCCGGGAGACCGTGAGCACCGAAGTGGCCGGCGAAGTGCAGCAGGCCGTGACTGCAGAGATCGCGGGCGAGCTGCGGGAAAGTGCGACCACGCAGGTCGCGGGTGAAGTGATGGACGCCGTAAGTGGCGAGATCGCCGGTGAGGTGCACGACGCCGTGAGTGCGGAGGTCGCCAGCGAGGTGCAGACCGAGGTGTCGGCGGAGGTCCAGAGCGAAGTCCAGGCCGAGGTTCAGTCGGAGGTCCAGAGCGAGGTCCAGGCCGAAGTTCAGTCGGAGATCCACTCTGAGATCGAGGGCACGCTGAAGTCGGGTCTCGGCCTGTAATCTTCCAGTCCCCGGGTCTGCCCGGTGGCCATCGGGTCACCGGGCGGATCCCCTGACCGTGCGATAAGAACGATGCAACGGAACCAGTACAGGGAGTCTTCCAGATGAACATTCGACAGACGCTCGTGGCGTTCGTGCTGGGTATCGCGCTGCCCGCCGGCGCGAGCGAAACCGTCACCACCGCACCTCAGCAGGGCGCTGGAAACGATGAACGTGCGGGTGGACAGGCAGCCGCAGCCGCTGCCGCGTCCCCGTGGTCGGCGCGCATCGGCCTTGGCGGACGCTATGACAGCAACGTGGCCATCCTGGATATCGATACCCGGGCGGGTGCAGGCGACTGGTACGCCCAGATCGAGTTCGGTGGCGCCTACACGTGGAACCCCGACGACAGCGATTCACGCGTGCGTGTCGGCTATGACCTCACGCAGTCGCTCTACAACGATTTCGACGATTTCAACCTGCGTACTCACCGGGGGGCACTGGATGCGAGCCATGACTTAGGTGTCTTTACCGGCGGGTTCCTCGGTAACTTCGTGCACGCGTCGCTCGATGACAGCAAGTTCCTGGTGTTCCGGCAGTACTCGCCGTACGTGTCCAGGCTGTTCGGATCGCGGCTGTTTCTGCGGGGTGCGTATGCATATACCGAAAAGGATTTTGCCGGCAATCCGCTGCGTGACTCCGATGCGCACCAGTTTTCCGGCGATGCGTTCGTGTTTCTCGACGGGTTGAACACCTATCTCGTGTTCGGCTACCGGCACGACCGGGAGAGCGCGGTGGCTGACTGGTTCGACTACGTCGGCAACCGGTACTCGGCCCAGCTGGTGCGTCGGATCCAGGTGGGTGAGCGCCGGGTCGTGACGCGCGCCAGGGTGCGCCACGAACGGCGCAGCTACGACGCGCCGGACCCGTCCATCGAGGCGCCGCGCCGGGATCGACGCACGCGTTTCGAAGGTATCGTCGAGGTGCCGCTCGGCGAGCGTACCGGCCTTACCGCGAGCTGGGAGTACGCCGACAACGACTCGAACCTGCCGGCAGTCGACTTTTCAAAACACGTCGTCTCGCTGATGTTCAACGCCAGGTTCTGAGCCGGCGGCGCGCGGCGCGAGCACCAGCGGCGCGCGTACCAGCCCGTAGCCGTACACCGGGTCGACGCCCGGGTTGCCGAGGTTCATCGCGGTGGCCTTCAGGCGTTCGATCACGGTGTACGGCGCTTCTCGGTGCGCACTGTGCACGGCGGCGATGAGGCCGGCCACGTAAGGCGCGGCGAGCGACGTGCCGCTCTCGCGGCGGTAACCACCGGCCGCGTCGGCGACGCTCACGTCCACCCCGAGCGCGCTGAATACAATGTGATCGCCGCGGTTCGCGTAGCGAAAGACCTGCCGGCAGGCGTCCACCGCAGTGACGCCCACCACCGATGCGTAGGCAGCCGGATACAGCGGCGCGCCGGCCGGCCCGTTGTTGCCGACGGCCGCGACGACTGTCATGCCGTTGCCGGCGAGTTGGTCAAGCGCGGCTTCAAGCGCACGGTTCGCCGGGCCGCTCAGGCTCATGTTGACGATATTCACACCCTGCGCGCGCTGCCAGTCGAGCGCCGCGAGCAGGCTGTCGGTGGTGGCGCCGATCGCGCCCGCGGCGTCGCGGAACACCACGGACGCGGCATGCAGGTGCGCGCCAGGCAGCACGCCCGTGCGCTCAGGCGTCTGGCCGACGAGCAGCGATGCGATCGCGGTGCCGTGCGCGGTGGGCCGTTCGAGCTCATGGCCGACGAAGTCGTCCTGGGCAATGCGCGCGTCGGCGAGCGCCGGATGCGTGGTGTCCACGGCGCTGTCGATCATGCCGATGCGCAACGTTTCACCGTCAGGCGCGGCAGCCGCCGGTGGCGGCAGCAGCGGCACCGGCGCGATCGAGTCGGCGCTGCAGGTCTCCGCCTTGACGTCCGCGCGGCCGGTCCCGGTGTCGGTGCCGTAGACGTGGTTGTAGTCGACGACGGTGCCGGGCGCGTTGAGCGCAAGCTGCAGCGCGACCTGCGACAGCGCGCGGTTTTCCAGCGCATCGACGCGCACGACCTGCATGCCCAGCGACGACAGCGCCCGCCGCGTACGGACGTTGAATCCCCACCGGTTGATGTGTGCGGCATGGGCGTCGGGAACGAGCAGGACCCAGACCCCGCGTTCGACGCGCTCACCGTCGTCGTTCACCTCGGTACGCAGCCGTGTGTCAACGGCTGCGGTGCCCGAACCCGCGCCGGGGTTGTCGGCCTGTGCGTGGGTGTCCGCACCGACGGCGACGCCCGCGCCCTCGGCATCGGCGCGTATGTCGGCCACGACGCCGGCCTCGACCTGTTCGATCAGCGCGCCTTCGACCTGCAGTTCGGCGCCGGCCTCCACGCTGCCGGTGAGCTGCTGTTCGAGCCCGGCCTCGAGCTGGCCCGAGACGGCGGATTCGACCTGCTGCGTGAGCTGCGATTCGAGCTGGGTTTCCGCCGAGGCCTCGATGCTGCCGGTGAGCTGCTGTTCGACACCGGCTTCGACCTGGCCGGTGACGTTGCCTTCGACCTGGCTCTCGACCTGGGCTTCAACCTGGCCTTCGACCTGGCCCGAGACCTCGGCGTCCACCGAGGCTTCGACCTGCTGTTCGGCCTGGCTGATGACGGTGTCTTCAACCTGGCGCTCGACCGCGTCGATGGTCTGGGTGTCGAGCTGGTCCTCGATGCCGTCACTGATGGTGGACTCGATCTCGTTTTCGACGAGATCCGAAAGTTCCTGCGTCGCCGCGAGGGACGTTGCGAGCAGCAGCGCTGCGGCGATGGTCGTAGTGAATGCCTTGTGGCGTGCCATGATCGTGTTTCCGGCTGGAACCGCGCGCACCCCGCGCGGCGCATCTGATGCTGAAATTCAAGCACCCGCGAACGGTTGCGTCAATTTGACTATATAGTGCGCGCAGCGGGAATAAACGGGAGCAGTCGGACGTTGTCTCGGAAAGCAGACAGGCAAACCGCCGCGTTGCACGCGGAGATCATCGAGGCGCTGCCGCGGGTCCGCCGGTTCGCCCGCGGACTGGCCGGCAACGTCGCCGACGCTGACGATCTGCTGCAGGCGACGGTCGAGCGCACGCTGTCGCGGGCGCGGCCGGCGAACCTCGATGTAGCCAGGTGGATGTTCCGCGTATGTCGCAATCTGTGGATAGACGAGATCAGGGCGCGAAACGTACGCCGCGATGCGGCTCCGCGGGTCGCTGCCGAGGACGAACAGATCATTGGCGACGACGCGGCGGTGCTGGGCACGCTTGGCGCGGAGGAGGTGATGTCGGACCTGTCCGAGCTGCCCGACGAGCAGCGCGCGGTGCTCGTGCTCGTCGCGGTGGAGGGGTTCGCGTATCGCGAAGCGGCGGAAGTGCTCGAGATTCCGATCGGCACCGTGATGAGCCGTCTGTCGCGCGCGCGTGCCACGCTCTCCGAGAGACTCCGCGGGAGCGACTGAACATGCATGCCATTCGGCCGGACCATGACGATGACTGAACGAGAGCGACCCCGTAACGACGACGAGTGGCTGTCGGCGCTGATCGACGGCGAACTCGCACCCGATGACGAGGCGAAGCTGCGCGCGCGCCTCGACCGCGAACCCGAGCTGGCCGCGCGGCTGGAACGCATGCGCAGCGCTGACGGCGCGCTGCGGGCGGCGCTCGACGCCGGGCGCGATGACCCCATGCCCGCCGGCGTGATGGCGCTGCTGCAGTCCGACGACAAGGTCGTGTCGCTGCAGCGGCCGGACCCACGCCGGTTCTTCGACCTGCCGCTCGCGATGGCCGCGTCGGCGGCGCTGGCGGTCGGTTTCGTGCTCGCGCAGCTGTGGCCATTGCAGACCGGCCCTGGGGGCGGCGCGGAACGGCTGCTCGGTGCGTCGCTCATCGAAGAGGGTACGTCGCTGCACGCGGCGGTATCGACGCTGCCCAGCGGTGAGTCGGCGCGCGTCGATGGCGCGGCCCTGACGCCCCGGCTGACGTTCAGGGACGCCGCCGGGGTGCCGTGCCGGGTCGTCGACCTGGCCGGCGATGAACTGCTGACCGAGGTGGTCGTCTGCAGGGACGGCAGTGACTGGCGCGTGCGCATGGCCGGCTACGGCCCGCCCCGCGACGCGGTGGCCGGTGATTTCCAGCCCGCTTTCGGGGATCGCTCGGCGGTGGACCGGGCGCTGGATGCGTTGATCGCCGACGCCCCCCTCGGGCGAGACGAGGAGCGCGCGCTGCTGGAGCGCGACTGGGTGAGCGAGTAGCGGGCGGACGCGCATCATCCACCCCGCCGGATCATGGCGGACATTCGTGACGGGCGTTTCTGAACGACCGTTACCGCCCCGCGTGGTGCCGCGTGCGGCGCGTCGTTTCCCTCTGCACCGCTGGCGGTCTCTTGACGACCGGCCGATGCAGGCGTAACCGTTCCCGGTTATACGAATGACAGGTTTCCCTGGGGGAGGGTGCCGTCATGAACCGCCTGATCGTCCCGCTCGTACTAGTACTCGCGCTTGCCGTTGCGCTGGCCGTTTTCGTCAACCGCTCCGAGCAGCCACCGCCGGACCCGTTGCCGACCGACGAGATGCCGTTGCTGGGCCCCGTGGGCGCGACGCTGCTCGACGGGCTTGGCGACCACTCGATGCCGGTCACCAGCGAGCACCCCGATGTGCAGCGCTGGTTCGACCAGGGCCTGATGCTGACCTTCGGTTTCAATCATGATGCCGCTGAGCGATCGTTCCTGAAGGCGATCGAACTCGATCCGCAGTGTGCGATGTGCTGGTGGGGGTCGGCGCTGGTGCTCGGGCCGAACATCAACGCGGGCATGAACCCCGAGGTCAACGACAAGGCTGTAGAGCGCGTACGCGCCGCGCAGCGGGTCGCCACTCAGGCGACCGACCGCGAACGCGCCTACATCGACGCGCTCGCGCAGCGCTACGCTGAGGATCCACCCGCCGATCGCGCGCCGCTGGATCGTGCGTGGGCCGACGCGATGCGTGGCGTGTCGAGCGCGTATCCCGATGACCTCGATGCGGCAACGCTCTACGCCGAATCGCTGATGACGCTGCAGCCGTGGGACTTCTGGCATGACGACGGACGGCCCAAGGGCAACACCGACGAGATCGTCGACGTACTCGAGTCGGTGATGGCGCGCCACCCGGATCACGCCGGCGCGCTGCACCTCTATATTCATGCCGTCGAGGCGTCGGATGAGCCCGAGCGCGGCGTACGCGCCGCCGACCGGCTGCGCGGCCTGATCCCCGGCGCGGGACACCTGGTGCACATGCCGTCGCACATCTATGCGCGCGTGGGGCGCTGGCACGACGCGGTCGCGGTCAACGAGGATGCGGTTTCGGCCGACGACGCGTATCTCGCGACCTGCGGCCCGGCACCCGGTGTCTATCCGCTCGGGTATGTACCGCACAACCACCACTTCCTGTGGTTTGCCGCGACCATGGCCGGTGACAGCGCGACCGCGCTCGACGCCGCACGCGAAACCCGCAACCGCGCCGCTGATCCCGAGCTGTTGCATGTGCCGGGGCTCGAGTTCCTGCAGAACTTCGCCGCCGCGCCAATGCTCGCGCACGTACGCTTCGGACAGTGGGACGAAATCCGCGGCCTCGACGCCCCGGGCGACGACCTGCCGTACCTGCAGGCGATGTGGCACTACGCACAGGCCCATGCTGCGTTGCGGGCGGACGGCGGTGTCGACGAGGCACGCGAACACCACGACGCACTCGAGCGGCTTGCCGCAGAGCCGGTGCTCGAGCAGGCGCTGTGGTTCGATCGTTACCCGATGGCGTATGCCGCCCGGATGGCCGAGCGTATGGTGGCCGCGGAAGTCGCGCTCGCTGACGGTGACCACGATGGCGCCATCGCGATCCTCGAGGACGCCGCGGCGGCCGAGGACGGGTTGCCTTACGACGAACCGCCCGCATGGCACGCGCCGGTTCGCCAGACACTTGGCGCTGTATTGCTCGACGTGGGTCGCCCCGAGGCAGCCGAAGAAGCCTATCGCGCCGAGCTGCGCCGCAATCCGGAAAACGGCTGGTCGCTGTTCGGGCTCGAGCAGGCGCTTCGGGCGCAGGGCGACGAAGCAGCAGCAGACGCAGTGCTCGAGCGTTTCGAGGCCGCTTGGTCGCGCGCCGACGTGGTGCTTG
>PWYM01000283.1 GCA_003567855.1 Gammaproteobacteria bacterium
ACGGCTGCGCAGCGTGCTGGACGCGCGGTTCACCAGCGCGCCGGGCGTGATCATCGCCGACAGTTTCGGCCGGCCGTGGCGGCTCGGGACGACCAACGTCGCGATCGGTGCGGCGGGCGTCCCCTCGTTGTGGGACCGGCGCGGTGAACCGGACCGTCACGGCCGGCCGCTGGAAACGACACTGATCGCGTGGGCCGATGCGGTCGCCGCCGCCGCCGGCCTCGTGATGGGCGAGGTCACCGAGGGCATACCGGCGGTGCTGGTCCGGGGCCTGTCATGGTCGGCACCGGAGGCGGAGGCGGGGGCGCAGGCGCTCGTGCGACCGAGGGAGGAGGACATGTTTACGTGAGCACCGATCGGCGCGTGGTGGCCCTGACCGGCGGCGTCGGCGGCGCGAAGCTTGCGCACGGGCTTTACCGGCGGCTGCCGCCGGGGGCGCTGGCCTGCATCGTCAATACCGGGGATGATTTTCGCCACCTCGACCTGCATGTCTCGCCCGACATCGACACGCTGATCTACACGCTGGGCGGGGTCGAGAACCCCGCAACCGGCTGGGGGCGACGCGACGAGACCTGGACCTTCATGGCGGTGCTCGAGCAGCTCGGCGGCCCCGACTGGTTCCGGCTCGGCGACGGCGATCTGGCCTTCCACGTCGAACGCACGCGGCGGCTCACCGCCGGCGAGCGGCTGACCGAGGTGACCGACCACCTGCGTCGCGGGCTCGGTGTCTCCGCTGCCGTGCTGCCCATGGCCGATGCGCCGGTGCGCACCATCGTGCACACCGTCGATGCCGGAACGCTGACATTCCAGGAGTACTTCGTCCGCCACCGCGCGCAACCGCGCGTGCGGGCGCTCGAGTATGAAGGTGCCGACCACGCCGAGCCGCCGCCGGAAGTGGTCGCGGCGCTCGCCGATCCTGGGCTTGCGGCGGTCGTGCTGTGCCCTTCGAATCCGCTGCTCAGCGTCGCACCCCTGCTCGCGGTCGCCGGTATGCGCGCGCTGCTCGCCGCGTGTCGGGCGCCCGTGGTCGCGGTTTCGCCGCTGATCGGAGGTGCCGCCGTCAAGGGGCCGACCGCCAAGGTCATGGACGAACTCGGCATCGCGCGCACGCCGGAAGCCATCGCCGAGGGCTACCGTGGCGTGATCGACGCGCTGGTCATCGACCCCAGCGACGCGGCGAGCCGCGACCGTTGTGGCCTGCCCGTGCTGGTGACGCCCACGCTGATGGATTCCACCGCGCGCCGCGAGGCGCTGGCCGACGAGGTGCTCGATTTCGCCGCGACGCTTGGGCGGGGCTGACGACGCGCAGGCGATCTCAATCTCTTGTTGTCGACCAGCAAGTATATTGCCTATACTGCGGAGGACTGCAGGGAGGGGGAGCGCCATGGCCTGGGATTTCGAAACCGACCCCGAGTTTCAGCAGAAACTCGACTGGATGGATGCGTTCGTCCGCGAGGAGATCGAGCCCCTCGACCTCGTGTTCCGCGGTCCCGCCGACCCCTTCGATCCGTCGCTGGACAAGCCGTCGCGGGCGATGGCGCCGCTGAAGAAGATCGTGCAGCAGAAGGGCTTGTGGGCATGCCACCTCGGCCCCGAACTCGGTGGCCAGGGCTACGGTCAGGTGAAGCTCGGCCTGATGAACGAAATCCTCGGTCGCAGCCGCTTCGCGCCGACCGTGTTCGGCACCCAGGCGCCCGACACCGGCAACCAGGAAATACTGGCGCGCTTTGGCACTCCGGAGCAGAAGCGCCGTTACCTCGAGCCGCTGATGGCCGGCGAGATCGCCTCGTGCTACTCGATGACCGAACCGCAGGCCGGTTCCGATCCGGGCCAGTTCCAGTGCTCGGCCCGGCTCGAAGGCGACGAGTGGGTGATCAACGGCGAAAAGTGGTTCGCATCGCATGCGTACTTTTCCCGGTTCCTGCTCGTCGTCGTCGTCACCGACCCCGACGTGCCCATCCATGATGGGGCGTCCATTCTGATCGTGGATCGCGATGCGCCCGGCCTCGAGTTCGTGCGAAACACCGCGGTCGGCATGCGCGACGAGCCGGGCAGCGGCGTGCACGGACACCTGCGCTTCAACAACTGCCGCGTACCCGCCGGCAACATCCTCGGCAAGCCCGGCCAGGGCTTCGAGGTCGCGCAGTCACGTCTCGGCGGTGGCCGTATCCACCACGCGATGCGCACCGTGGGGCTGCTCAAGCGCGCCCTCGACATGATGTGCGAGCGCGCCCTGAGTCGGCGCACCAAGGGTGAGCTGCTCTCGGAGAAGCAGCTCACGCAGGAGAAGATCGCCGACTCCTACACGCAGATCACGCAGTTCCGGCTGCACGTGCTCTACGCGGCCTGGCTGATCGACAAGCACAAGGCCTACACGCGCGAAGTGCGCCGCGAGATCGCGGCGGTGAAGGCGGCGATGCCCGGCGTGCTGAAAGACGTCATCTACCGCGCGCTGCATCTGCACGGTTCACTCGGCATGTCCAACGACACGCCGCTTATGGGCATGTGGGCCATGGTGCCCGAGATGGGCATCGTCGACGGTCCGACCGAGGTCCACAAGGTCACCGTTGCCAGGCAGATCCTGCGCGAGCGCTCTGCCGCGGCGGGACTGTTCCCGGACTACTACTACCCGGATGCCGTGGAGCAGGCCCGGGAGAAGATCGCAAAAGTGCTGGAGATGGAGGTCGGCAACCTCTGATCCGCCACACCTGACCACAACGGCATCTGCAGGGGGAGAGGCGATGGCCGACAAGACTACCGTGGAGCAGCTGCTCGCGAGGATAGACCAGCTCGAGAGTCGCGCCGCGATGCGTGACCTGGTCACCGACTACTGCCACGGGTTCGACCGCGGCGACTTCGACCGCTTTCTCGCCATCTGGTGGGACGACTGCATCTGGGATATCGGCCCGCCGTTCGGCGAGTTCGACGGCCACGCGGGCATCGAAAAAGCCGTCAAGGAGGTGCTGTGGCCCGTCTGGCGCGAAACCCACCACCTCACGACCAACCTGCGTGTGCGCTTTGATGGGGCCGACGACGCGTACGGTGAATGCGACGTCGACTGCATGGGCGCAACGCGTGACGACGTCGTGCAGATGATCAGCGCGACGTATCGCGACCACTTCCAGCGTCGCGACGGCGTGTGGAAGATCAAGCGTCGCGATGTCACGATGCATTACTTCAATCCGATCCCGGGCGTCGAGATGTCGCCGCCCTCGAACTGACGGTTGCGGCACGGAGGTTGAGCATGGGCAGTCTCAAGACTGAAGAAGGCAGGCACGTCCATTTCGAGCACCACAAGGCCACGGGCAAGCGTTCCGGTGTCCCCGTGATGCTCATCCACGGCTGGGGCTCGAGCAGCCGGGTCTGGGACACGACGCTGGTCGCGCTCCAGGACGCCGGGCACGATGTCGTCGCCTTCGATCAGCGCGGTTGCGGCCAGTCCGACAAGGACTTCGAGAAGGTCTCCATCGAGGCCGCGGCGGCCGACGCGGTGGCGATCGCCGATACGCTCGGGCTCCGTCGTATTGCGGTCAACGGCTGGTCGCTCGGCGGCACCATCGCGGTCGAGACCGCACGCGTACTCGGTGACCGCTGTGCCGGGGTCGTGCTGACATCGGGCGCTTCGCCGCGCTTTACGCAGGCGGACGGATTTCCTCATGGCAACCCGCCCGGCAGTACCGCCGAAACGGTGCAGGCACTGCGGGCAGATCGTGCGAGTTTTCTCTATGAACTCTCCAAGGCCGTGTACGCGCAACCGCAGTCGGATGCAGTGATCAACTGGACGTGGTCGCTGTTCATGCAGGCGGCACCGTGTGCGGACCTGGCGCTGCAGCAGCTTGATACCGTCGACCAGCGCGAGATTCTGGCCGGCCTGCAGGCCCCGCTGTTGTCCATCGTGGGCGGCAAGGACCCGGTGACGGTGCCCGATATCGGTCGACAGGCTGCCGAGTATGCAGCGAACGGTCGGCTCGAGGAGTTCGCCGACAGCGGCCACGCGGCCTTCATCGAGGAAGGTCCGCGTTACCGCAAGGTGTTGCTGGAGTTTCTGGCCTCGCTGAAATAACCGGGAGCGGCGACATGACACGCAAGGTGAATTTCGGGCTCTGGTACGACTTCCGCAACCCGGAACCATGGGCGGTGCCGTTCGAACAGCTCTACGCCGATGTGCTCGATCAGCTCGTCGAGGCCGAGCGGCTCGGGTTCGACTCGATGTGGATGACCGAGCACCACTTCTGCGAAGACGGCTATACGCCGTCGCCGCTGGTGATGGCCGCGGCGATCGGCGCCCGTACGAAACGCCTGCGTATCGGCACCAACCTGATGATCCTGCCGCTGCATGACCCGGTGCGCATTGCCGAAGATGCGGCCACGGTGTCGCTGCTGACTGGCGGGCGCTTCGACCTCGGGGTCGGCATCGGCTACCGGCAGGTGGAGTTCGACCAGTTCGGCCGCAAGATCAAGCAGCGCCCGAGCCTCATCGAGGAGGCGATCGAGGTCATCCGGCGCGCATGGGCCGGCGAGCGCATCAACTTCGAGGGCAAGCGTTTCACCGTCGGCGACTTCCGGATCACGCCGGTCCCCGAACATCCACCGAGGCTGTTCCTGGGCGGCATGGCGCCACCGGCCATAGATCGTGCGGCGCGAATCGCCGACGGCTTCCTGTCCACGGGCGGCATCGGCCACGACGTGTACGTGGAGAGCCTCAAACGGCACGGCAAGTCCGAGGAAGACGGCGTGATCATTGCCGGCAACTGGGCGATCATCTCCGACGACCCCGAGCGTGAAGCCGAAATCGTCGGGCCTCACGCGCTCTACCAGAGCAACCAGTACATCGAGTGGGGCGCGTTCGGTGATCCCGAGACGACGCCGCGCTTCCCCGACGCCGCCACCGCGCTGCGCGAGGGACTGTACGAACTCTGGGACGCCGATACCGCGGTCGAGCACCTCACGGCGATGCTCCGGCAGTATCCGCAGATCCGCGACGTGCATTTCTGGGCGCAATTCCCCGGCGAACCCGTGGCGTCCGGGCAGCGCCGCATCGAGTACATCGCCGCCAGGGTTCTGCCGCGGGTACGCGAGGCGCTCGGGCTGTCCGCAGGGTGAGTGGTAGAGTGCGTCCGGCACAGCCAACCCGGAACCGAGACATGTCGAAGACCAAGCGCCCGCCTGCGGGCCGCGCCCGCAAGCAGGCCGAACGCAGTGCATTGTCTGACCGACGCCTCACTGAGGCGGCGATCGAACTGCTCGTTCAGCACGGCATCCAGGGCACTACGCTGCAGGCGGTGGGCGAGATTGCCGGCTACAGCCGCGCGCTGGCTACGCATCGCTTCGGGTCCAAGGCCGGGTTGTTCGCCAACGTGCTTAAGGTTGCGAGCGCCGACTGGCTGGAACGCGTCAAGGACGCGGTCGGTGACCGGGTCGGCGTGGACGCCCTGTGCGCGGCCACCGATGCGGGCCAGCGATTCATCGCCGAGCGCCCGGACGAGGTCAAGGCGATGTACCTGCTGTGGTTTCTCAGCATAGACCCGAGCGCCGACTACACGTCGAACATCGCCAGCGTCCACAAGGCCCAGCGGCGCGACGTGGCGCGCTGGGTGCTCGCAGGCCAGGAGGCCGGCATGGTCGTCCCAGATGCGGTACCCGAGCGTGTCGCCGAGCAGTATGCCGCCTCCATGGCCGGCATCATCTACCAGTGGCTCGCCAATCCCGATATCCAGCTGGACGCCATGTTCTCGCAGTTGAAGGATGACCTGCGCGTGCGTCTCGCGACCGACAGGGCGAAAGCCGAACGCCCCCGGGGGCGCAGCGCGGCAACGCGCAGGAGCAATTCGCGCGCGCGTCACTCGACGGACACACCCCGGGGCTGAGCAGCACGCTGCAGTCCGCGACTTCCGGGAGACCTGGATGACAACTTCAAAGGCCGTGGCCGTGATCGGCGGTACCGGGCACCTCGGCGGAGCGCTCGCGCGACGCTGGTCGCAGGCGGGCCTCGCCGTGACGATAGGCTCCCGCGATGGCGAGCGGGCGAGCGCCGCGGCCGACGCGCTGGCGCGGGAGACCGGGCATCCGGTGTACGGCGCGGCCAACCGTGAGGCCGCGGCGGGTGCCGATATCGTCCTCGTCGCGGTGCCGTTCGCATCCCAGGCGGAGGTGCTCGAGGACATACGCGACAGCGTTCAGGGCAGTATCGTCATCGACGCGACGGTGCCGCTGGTGCCGCCGCGGGTGATGCGCGTGCAGTTGCCGCCGGAGGGCTGCGCCGCACAGCGCGCGCAATCGCTGCTGGGCGACGGCGTGCAGGTCGTGGCGGCGTTCCACAACGTGGCTGCGCATCGGCTCGCCGCCGGCGAGGACGTGGACTGTGACGTGCTCGTGTTCGGCGACAAGCGCGATGCGCGCGCACGCGTTGTAGAGCTTGCCGAGGCCGCGGGCCTGCGCGGCATTCACGCCGGCGCGCTGGCCAACTCCGCCGCCGCCGAGGCGCTGACCTCGGTGCTGATCTTCATCAACAAGCACTACCAGGTCGACGGCGCGGGCGTGCGCATCACCGGGAATCTTCAGACCGGCTGAGCGGTCATCGCCACAGCAATCGTTCCGCCACGATTCAGCAGCAGTCAGTGTTTCAGGACTATCTTGCTGAAATGCTGCTGTGAGACCTGGTACGCGAACGCCTCAGTGATCTCCGCGAGGGCAAAGCAGCTGCGGTCGATGACCGGCTTGAAGCCGTCGGTTTCGATCGCCCGCACCATGGCTTCCTGTTGTTCACGCGAGCCAACCGTGATCCCGGAGACCTCGCTGGCAGCGGGTTCGGGCCTCTGGGCATCGACGATCTGGATGCTTTGCAATCAGCCTGGATTGCCAATGCGGACGATTTTCATGAGCGGATCTCCGCGGCAATCAACCCCGGGCGCCCAAGGCCATTACCAGGTCCGACCGCAATACGTCATCAGAACCTGTGGTGCACCCGGACGCCATAGGTACGTGGATTGCGCACTGCCGTGTATGTCCAAAGCCCGCTGAACTCAACTCCGCTGCCGACGTTGTAGCCCTGGCTCCATGAGTCGTCACCGGTCAGATTCAGGCCCCACAGGCTTACCGATGTTTCGCCCATTTCGTTATCAAATGTGTACATGATCGACGCATCGATAACCTCGGTGGAGGGGTTGAATGCCTCAGGGTCATTGAGGAACGTGAGGTGATGACTGCCTATGTGGCGAAAATCAGCGGTAATGGAAAACTCTCCTCCCGCCACATTGGTTCTGTACGTGGGCGATATCGTCGCGGTCAGATTCGGGGCGCGGCGCAGGTCGAGGTAGGAAAGATCCGCGCCGGTCAATGGGTCGTCAAGAGTCTTGATGCTGTGACGAAGTATTCCGACATTGCCCGAGACCTCGAAGTTGTCGGAAAAGATTGCAAGAAAATCCAATTCGAGACCCTTGATATCAACGTCACCGGCATTGAGCACCACCGTTTCCTGGCCGGTGGCCGATTGCGGATTGACGATACTCTGCTCTTCCTGTTTATCGGTGTACTCCATAAAGAACGCCGAGGCGTTGAGTCGCAGTCGGTTCTCCAGCAGTTCGCTCTTTAGACCGATTTCATAGTTTTTGACAAACTCAGGGTCATACGGAGTTGCTGCGCCAATATAGGTGCCGGGACGGCCTCCGAACCCTCCGGCTCGAAACCCTTCCGAGTACACGCCGTATACCATCAGGTCATTGGTGAAGCGGTAGCGCGCCCCCAGCTTGCCGGTGAATTCGTTATACGACGCCGTAAACGGGTCGTCGAAATTATTGTCCACGCCCGGTCCGCCGGGAAAACCGAACCCCGGGTTGGGGTCGCGAACAGCGCTATCCTTCTTGTCCCTGGTGTAGCGCCCGCCGGCCGTCAGCGTCAGCGCGTCCGTGAGCGCGTAGTCTGCTTCGATAAAGATGGCTCTTGATTCGGTGTTCTGAGATACCGACTGCGGCGCCGGTATCGGTTCTGTCGAGCCGATTTCTGTCGCAGGCGGAAACAGATCGGGGAAGAAGGCATTGAAAAATCCAATATAGCCGATATTGTCTATGTAGTAGTCTGCATCCCAGACATAGAGGCCAGCGGTGTAATTCAGGCGCTCGCCACCAAAGTTGACCCGCAGTTCATGGCTGCGCTGGTTCCATGTGGCCGGCCGGTCCGTGTGGTAGAGGGTGAACGGTGTTGCGTCCCAATCCTGATAGGTTTCCTCTGCCGTTGCGAAATACCCGAATACGTAATCCAATGAGTATTGGTCAGAAACGTCCCAGGATGCATTGACCGTATGCAGCTTGGTGCCGAAATAGTTGTCGTACGGCTCGTAAGCGCCGTCGGTATTCAGTCCGCCTTCCTGCAGAGCCGCATAACGGTGACCTGATTGGGGCACCGTCAGGCTTTCGGCGCATTGACCATAAACGAAACAGAAGACCTGGTCAGGCCGAGCCATGTTGTGCAGGATGTCCGAATCCTGGCGCTGCAGGGTCCGGTCATATCTGTAATAGATTTCCAGGTTGTCCGTAGGCGTGAATGTGAAGCTGGGACTCAACGAGAAATACTCGCGGTCGCCTACAGTTCGATCGATCGTGCTGTTGTAGAAAAAGCCATCTCGTTCGCGTAATGCCCCACCAAGACGAAACGCAAACATCTCGGTGACCGGGATATTGATGTAACCGTCTAACTGGCGATCGTCGAAACGCCCGTAAGAGGCGCGTACCTCCCCGGCAACGCCGTCAAAATCAGGCCTACCTCGCCCAACGTTGATTACGCCGGCAATCGAATTCCGACCAAACAGCGTTCCTTGGGGGCCACGCAATACCTCGACCGATTCGAGATCAATGGCTTTGAAAATGGAGCCTGAATTGACTCCAATGAATACCCCGTCGAGCACCACGCCTACAGTGGGGTCGAAGTTCTTTTCCAGATCCGTGGTGCCGATTCCCCGGATAGCAATGGCCGCCACGCCCCCCGGACCCTGCTGGATATCATGTATCAGGAGATTGGGTGCGATGTTGGAGAGGGTGAGCAGGTCGACGTCATGTCGCCGTTCCAACTCAGCGGAGCTGAGAGCGCTGATCGATATTCCCAGGTCCTGAAGATCCTCATCCCGTTTGCGGGCCGTGACGACGATTTCATCCAGAGCTCTCGCTCCGGTCTGCGCATTCGCATTGCTGAAACCCGGAATCACCAAAAACGAGGCGCCCAGAGCCAATGAAACAGCACCGCCCAAGCGATAACCAATTGTTTTTCCAAGCATCGTCTTCCCCCCATTGACGAAATGGCTCTTGAAGCACTTACTCACGAGCAGACCCGCTTTCAGCCTTGCCGGGTGTGCATATTGCGGTTCAGGCGCTGTAGCCGCCGTCTATCCCGATAACCTGCCCATTGATATACGCGGCCGCATGCGAGCAGAGAAAGTCGACCAACCCGGCTACCTCGTCGGGTCGGCCCATACGGGGCATGGGTGTACGGTCCAGACAATTGCCGATCACTTGCCTGGCAACATCGCTCACCGTGAATGAGCCATGGACGATTCCGGCATCAATTACCCCCGGTGCGACAGCGTTGCAGCGAACATTCCTTGGACCTGCCTCGCGGGCGGCCAGCCGCACCAGTCCGGTCACCGCGGTCTTGGGCACCGAAGACATGCTGTCGTTCTCCAGCGTACGCAACACGGCGGTGGTTACGAACATGGTAATGGAGCCACCACCACGGTTTTCCAGCAGCGGGATCGCCTGACGCAGGATGTTGAATGCGCCGAGAACGTCGGTGTTCATGATTCGTCTAAAGTCCGCTTCCTCTACTTCGAGTAACGGACACAGGGGGATGGCCGGACCGGCTGCGGACACGACATGGCCTATATCACCGCAGACGCCGCGCGCCTGGCGGAAGAATTCAATGACCGATTCGATTTCGGTGACGTCCAGGCTCAGGGACCATGCACGTGCGCCGGCAGCCTGCAGTTCCCGCACCAAGCTGTCAGCCTTGTCGCGACTGCTCCGGTAACCGACTATGACCGGTGCGCGGCGTGCGAGTTGGCGTACTACGGCCTCACCAAGTCCGCCAGTGCCACCGATGACAACTATTGCCGGGTCAGTCACCTTATCGCGCCGTCAAAAAAGTTAACGGACGTCGTGAGTATCGTCGCAGACCTGTCCAACAACTCTCCCCCTGGGCACGTTGCGCGCGGTCGCACATAACAAGGCACCCTTGCTCGATAGTAGATGGCTTGTTGTCAACTAGCAAGTGCTCTTTCGGCACGCGTCACGCGCGGTGCTTGGTGGCGATCAACGGGGATACGCAGCGCCGAGGCGCTGACCTCGGTGCTGATCTTCATCAACAAGCACTACCAGGTCGACGGCGCGGGCGTGCGCATCACCGGCGATCTCAAGGGCGACTGAACGGCACCCGGCCTCAGGGCACGTATACCCCGCCCAGCGTCACCGGTTCGCGGGAACCCGTGATGTGGCCGAGCGCGAGCTCCTGGCCGCGCAGGCGCAGGTGCGCGAGCCATGCGAACGCGCAGGCCTCGATCCAGTCGGGGCCCACCCCCAGCGCCGACGTGTCGGCAATCGATACGTCGGGCAGCGCGGCCGCCAGCGCCTCGACCAGTGCCCCGTTGTGCACCCCCCCACCGCACAGGTACAGCTGCGACATCCCGGCCGCGTGTGCACCGGCCGCGCGGGCGATGCTTTCGGCGGTCAGTGCGACCAGCGTGGCCATCACGTCCTCGGGCCGGGCGGCCGGGTGCCGCTCGAGGTGCGGCGCAAGCCACGCGAGGTTGAAGTACTCGGGGCCGGTGCTGACCGGCGGCGGTCGCGCGAAGTACGGGTCGGCGAGCAGCGCCGACAGCAGGGCCGCGTCGACGTGACCGCTGCGGCTCCAGGCACCGTCGCTGTCGTACGCGCGACCGAGGTGGCGGCGGCACCAGGCGTCGAGCAGCGTGTTCGCCGGCCCGGTGTCGAAGGCGATGCGCACCTCGCCGTCGTCGAGCACGGTGAGGTTCGCGATACCGCCCAGGTTCAGCACGCCGACGCGGCCGCGTGAGCCCGCCAGCAGCCGCTCGTGGAAGACGGGGGCCAGCGG
>PWYM01000138.1 GCA_003567855.1 Gammaproteobacteria bacterium
CCGGCGGCAGGTGGAGCTCGAGCGGGCGCTGGGCGCGCCGCCGGACGGGGTGCACGAGCACTGGTACCGCACCATGCGATTGATCGACGCGCCGCAGATCGGGGAGATCGTGTTCTACGGCGAGCTGCGCGTGGGCGGGCCCGGCGGGCCGCTGGTGCCCGGCCAGCAGATCCTCTACGTGCCCGAGATCGACGAAGCGCGCCAGAGCGTGAACCTCGTCGGGCAGGGCCTCGAGGACCCCGAACGATTCGAGCGACTCCACGAGGATCCGGCACTGCAGCGCGAGGTGCGCATGCGACACCACCCCGACGGTGCGTGCGATTTCCACTGGCGCTTTGCCGGCCCGCAACTGCGCGGCAAGCTCGGCGACGACGGCACCTGCACCGTGCGCTCGCGCGCTTCGGACCGCAACATCACCTGGGACGCCGAGTGGATACTCAACGACGAGGCGCTCTGGATCTTCGACAACGGCACCGTCGAAGGCGTCGGCCTGATCCTCGGCCGAGAGGATCGTACCCACACGCGGCTGTACCGGGTGACGCCGTTCTCGTGTGCGCTGGACCTGCACGGCGGCGAAGGTGGCACCCGCTGGCAGCGTGACCCGCTGCTGCTCGGCGACCAGGGCGGCAGCGTCGACCTGTCCGAACTCGGCGGCCCCGCGCTGACGCTCGAACTGCGCAATCCGTCGGTGCCGGCCGCTGACGGACGCAGCCTGCGCACCAGGCGCACGCTCGCCCTCGTCGATACCGCCGCGTCGGCGACCCTCGCGCGTGCCCACGCCGACGGCGACGCGACCCACATCGGGTTCCACGCCGAGGCTGGCAGTGTGCTCTGTCACGCCGCCCCCGACGTGCCGCTGGATGCGCTGCGTCATGCCACGTCTTCCGAGGAGACACCCAGGTGACCACGACCACTCGCACTTCGCCACGCCGCCGCCACCGTACCCTGGCGCGATCGACCGTACTCACGGCACTTTGCGCATTCGCCCTCGGGGCCGCCGCCGATGACTGCGACACCGCCCGCGGCGAACTGATGTTCGGCCTGTGCCAGTCCTGTCACCAGGCCGATCGCGCCGAGCACGACCGCTCCGGCCCGCACCTCGTCGGGCTGTTCGGCCGCCCCGCCGGCAGCGCTGAAGGCTTTCGCTACAGCCCGGCGATGGCCGACGCCGACGTCACGTGGACGGCCGAGACGCTGGACGCGTTCCTCGCCTCCCCGCGGCAGTTCATGCCGGGCACGACGATGATGATGGCCCCGATGCGAAACGATGCCGACCGGGCCGCCCTGATCTGCTGGCTGCGGGACGTGGCCGGCACAGCCGAGGAGAATGACCAATGACCGCGACCCCCCGCTCACGCCCCCGCGTCGGCTGGCTGGCACTGGCCGCCACCGCCGGTGGCATGCTCTGCACCGCGCAGGCCCAGGCGACCAACACGTTGCCCGAACTGGAATGGGTGAAGTCCGAGATCGAGCGACTGCTGCCGGGCAGCTTCGACTCCTACCCCCAGATCTACGTCGAGCGCATGCTCGGCGCGCCGCCCGACGGCGAGCACGACCACTGGTGCCGGGTGTTTGCACCCGTCGACGTACCGCACCTCGGCGACAACGTTTTCTACGCGCAGGTCCACACCGGCGGCTGCAGCGGCCCGGTCATCCCCGGCCAGCAGGTGCTGCATTTCCTCACCATCGACGAGGAAAACATGGTTGTGGAACTCAACGGCCGCCGCATCGCGAACCAGGCCGAGTTCGAAGACGCCCACCTGCGTCCCGAAGTCTGGCCTGACCTGGAAATCGACGAGCGTTACGGCGGCAACTGCGACTTCCGCTGGCGACTGGCCGGCGATCAGGTGCGCGGCATCCTGATGGAGGATGGCTCGTGCACCCACACTTCGCGCATCAGCGGCGACACCTACACGTGGAAGGCCGAGTGGCTGCTCGGCGAGGACGCCCTGTGGGTGTTCGACAACGGCTACACCGAGGCCGGTGATCTGTTCGTGGGACGCGAGGACCGCACGCACCTCAGGCTCTACCGCACGCGCGACTTCACGTGCTCGGTGGGCGACGGCGCCGACGAGCGCCACACGCTGGAAGTGCACGACCGCGGCCAGGCCGAGCCCCTGCCGGTCGGCCCCGAGGGCGCGCAGCTTCGTATCCTGCGCGGTCCACTGCCGAACTCGCGCGGTACCGCGATGGCCGAGGTCACGCGCCTGTCGCTGCTGGACGCCGACGGCGGCGTGATCGCCGAGACACGCGTCACCGGTGCGCCTTCGCACGTGGTGCTCGACTACCCGGGGTTCTCGGCCCGCTGCGTTTCGATGTGATCAGCGTGCCGTCGGCGCGGCGAGCCTGAGAGCCGCGCCGACGGCATCGCCCGGATCGATCACCAGGTCGCCCGCCAGTACCGTCGGCTGCAATCCAGCCGCCGACAGCGCGCGCGCCGCTGCGGGAAGCGAGTCGACCTCGATCGTCACCCCCACCAGGCCCGGTTCGCCGCCCGGTGCGGCGGCGTGGTACTCGGGCGGCAGCGCTGACGTCGAGACCAGCCGTACGCGGTCGTCACCGAGCGCGAACACCAGCGAATCGTCGACCTTGACCGGTCGCGCACCGGTGATCGCCTCGTACAATGACGCGGTGCGCGCGAGCGCGCCGGTCGCGATGACGACCTCCCGCAACGCCCGCGCGGTGTTCGGATGCGACTGCACCGCCGGCTGGTAGACCAGTTCCGGCGTAAGCCCGCGCATCACGCACACCAGCCCCGCATCGACCGCCTCGGGCGCGACCATGAACCATTCGAAGCGCGCGGTGCCGTGATGGTCACCGTACTCGATCGCGCGCTGCGCAGGCGCGATCGCCGTGACCGGCCAGCCCGCTGCCGCCAGGCGCGCGTGCACGCCGGACAGGTCGTCGGCGTGAAGCGCGAGGATGTGCAGGCCCTCGTAGCGTGCGAGGAAGGGTTCAAGGTGGTTGCCGGTGGCGGGGTCGGGCACCGCGGTGAGTTCCACGTAGCCGTGCTCGAACACGAGGTGGGCGCTGTCCTGGCCGAGCGGCACGGATTCGCCGGTGCGCGGGTCGTGGCCGAGCAGCGGGCGAGGGTCGGTGGGTGCAAAGCCTGCCCGTCGGAACGCCTCGAGCTGCGGCGAAAGCGCCCTCGAAGCGAAACCCACGTGGTCGAGCAGGATGCGCCCGGAAACCGAATCCGACCCTTCTTCGTACATTTTCAGCCGTCCCCGCTACAACTTTTGTCGATGAGCTTATGCACGTTAAACCGATTTGCATTGCGACGGCCTGCCGTTAATATCGTGCGGCTGTTCAGCGCGGGCCTGCCGCGCGAATTATGGCATGCAAGCCCCGAAGCACGACGAACACGAACATCCACGAGGAATGAGTCCATGACCCAGCGCATGATCGTCACCGCCGTCGCCGCGGCATTCGCCGGGACTGCCGGCATGGCAGCTCTGAGCACCAGCGCGCAGGCCCAGCAACGCGCGGGCGCACTCGACGAAATCGTCGTCACCGCGACCAAGCGCGAGGCATCGCTGCAGGACGTGCCGGTGTCGGTGGCCGTCTACAGCGGCGACCAGCTGCGCCAGATGGCCATCGACGATATCTCGAACCTGTACGTGCAGACGCCGAACATGGCTTACAGCGAGGCCGGTGGTGAGGCACAGATCTACATCCGCGGCATCGGCACCAACATCTTCGGTGTAGGCGTGGACCCGAGCGTCGCGGTGCATCAGGACGGCGTCTACCTCGGCCGCACGCAGATGGCGCTGAACCAGTTTCTCGACATCGAGCGCGTCGAGGTGTTGCGCGGGCCGCAGGGTATCCTCTACGGGCGCAACACCACCGGCGGCACGATCAACATCATTTCACGCATGCCAACCCCGGAGTGGGAAGGCTACGTGGGCGGTCAGTTCGGGCAGTGGAACCGCCGCGAGATCAACGCCGCGGTCGGCGGGCCGGTCAGCGATACGGTCGGGATCCGCTTTGCCGGGCGCTGGATGAAGGACGACGGCTACACGTCGAACATCAATCCCGACGCCGGCGTCGACGTCGACGACAACGACATCCTGCAGCTGCGGGCGATCGCACAGTTCGACCCGACCGACACCGTGCGCTTCACGCTCAACGTCGACTACGCCGACTTCGACTCCAACAACACGTCGGTCCGGCCGCGAGACAACCTCGGCTCCGCACGGGTCGCCGGCGCACTGCCACCGCCGCCGTTCGGCCAGATCCGCAACGACCTCGATTCCTTCCACGAGTGGGAGAACTGGGGCCTGAGCGGTACGCTGGAATGGGACGTGGCCCCTGGAATCCAGGTCACGTCGATCACCGCCTATCGCGAGTTCGACTCCGATTTTCTGTTCAATACCGATGGTACTGAGGTCGACATCACCCGCACCAACTACGAGTTCTCGTTCGAGCAGTTCTCGCAGGAGATCCGTATCGCGTCGACCAACGAGGAAGGTCTGCGCTGGATCGGCGGTCTCTACTATCTCAACGAAGACAAGTTCGGCGCGCTGGGCCTGATTCGCGCCGGTGGCCGACCCTTCCTGGCGACCGTGCCGACGGGCTCGTTCATCATTCCGTCGAACAACGAGACGGACGCGTGGGCGGCGTTCGGCGAAGTCACGTTTCCGGTCTCGGATACCGTCGATCTGAGTTTCGGGCTTCGTTACAGCTATGAGGAGAAGGACGACGACACCTTCGTCGGCGCCGTGTTCGACCTCGGGGGGCTGAGAAGCCCTGCGGATCCCCTCGTTTTCAGCACCCGCGAGGACAGCCGCACGTGGAGCCGTTGGACGCCTGAAGTACGCCTGGACTGGCGCCCGGTCGACGGTCAGCTCTACTACTTCCGCGCCTCCGAGGGCTTCAAATCCGGCGGCTTCAACGCGCTCGACGCGAACCCGTCGTTCGACGAGGAGAAGCTGCGTGCACTGGAGGTCGGCGCCCGCACCGAGTGGCTGGACGGGCGGCTGCGCGCGAACGCCGCGGCGTTCTACTACGACTACGAGGACCTGCAGGTCTCGACCTTCATCGACAACCTCACGCTGACGACCAACGCCGCCGAGGCGACGATCTGGGGCGCCGAGCTGGAACTGGCCGCACGCCCGGTCGAGCAGTTCGACGTGTTCGTCACGCTGTCGGGACTCAACGCCGAGTATGACGAGTTCTTCGACCGCCAGGGCAACAACCCCGACGGCTCGCCGCGCGTGCTCGATCTCTCCGGCAACCGCCTGCCCAACGCACCGCGGTTCAAGGGCAGCGTACGCGGTGTCTACGAGTTCGCGCTCCCCGACGGTGCCGCGATCACCGTGATGGGCCAGTACAGTTACCAGGCGCGCGTATGGTTCACGCAGTTCAACGAGCGCGAGGTCGGACAGGGTGGCTTCGGTCTGGTGGACGCGCGCGTCGCGTGGCTGAGCGGCGACGGGCACTGGGAGGCGGCGCTGTTCGGGCGCAACCTCACGTCCAGGGACTACTTCCATACCGGTGTTCGCTTCACGTCCACATCCGATGCCCAGCGCGATCCGCTGCAGGTCGGCAACGCGCTCGGCTACCCGGCGCCGGGGCGCAGCTGGGGGGTGTCGCTGACATACTCGTTCTGATCGCGTGTAACCGGAACCGTCGAGAAGGGGAGGCGAAAAGATGGCCAGGCCACACACGATGTTCATCCAGGCCCAGTGCTTGCCGTGGCAGCAGGGGCTGCACGGTGAAGGGCGCGATGACGTCGAGCGCAAGGTGCTCTCGATCGACGAGGCCGGCACCGATGCGACCTGTATCGTGCGCTATCCTGCCGGCTGGTCGCGCCCGCGGCCGCACTGGGTCGATGCGCACGAGGAGTTGCTTGTGCTCGACGGCTGGCTGGAGATCAACGGCCGTCGCTATGAGCGCCAGCACTACGCGTTCCTGCCGGCCGGTTACGCACGGCAGGTGGCGCGCGCGAGCGACGGCGCGGTCGTACTGACGATGTTCTACGACCGACCCGGTACCCACGAGGGCGCTGCGCCTGACGGGCTCTACGACCCCAAGCTGCTCGTCGAGCACGTCGACCCGCTGGCGATGGAATGGGATCCGGGACTGGTCGATCCCCAGCTCGCCAGCGGCGTGGCGATCAAGCCGCTGCGTACCGATCCGTACACCGGCGAGACGTCGTTCCTGTACTGCTCGCCACCGCACCGCGTGCCGCCGAACATGGCCAAGCCGCAGTGGACGCACTCGATGGTCGAGGAGCTCTACTGCTTGTCCGGCCACTACGTGTGGGGCGATGTAGGGCGCATGGGGCCGGGCGGCTACTGCTGGTGGCGCGAGGAGGAATACCACGGCCCGGCGGGTACAGACGTGGGCTACCACCTGTTCGTGCGCACGATCAACGGCCCGCTCGACAACCGCTTCGCGACCGAGCCCAAGCCCTTCACCTGGGATCCCGAGTACCGCCCGGTGCTGCCACCGGCGCTTGCGAAGTACGCGAAACCGTTCGAACCACCGCCGCACTGGTGACAGTCGACACCGTCCGGCAGGGAGCGCCGTCATGACCGTCATCGATCCGCGCACGGGCACACCGGTTCGCGAGGATGCGTGGCCGAACCCAGTGTACTCGTGGTACGTGATCGTGGTGCTGATGGTCGCGTACACCAATTCCTATATCGACCGCACGATTCTCGCGCTGCTCGTCGAACCGATCCGCGCGGACCTCAACATCAGTGACACGCAGTTCAGTCTGCTGCACGGCTTCGCGTTTGCGGTGTTCTACACGCTGATGGGCATACCGCTCGGGCGCATGGCCGACCGGCGCAGCCGGCGCGGCATCATGGCGATCGGTATCGCGTTCTGGAGCATTGCCAGCGCCGCGTGCGGGCTTGCGAAGAATTTCTGGCAACTGTTTATTGCACGCGTCGGTGTCGGTGTCGGCGAGGCCGCTTTGTCACCGGCGGCGTACTCGATGATCGCCGACTACTTCCCGCCGCACCGGCTCGGACGCGCGATCTCGGTGTACGGCGTGGGTGTATTCATAGGTTCGGGCGCGGCGTTCCTGATCGGTGGTGTCGTGATCGGCCTGGTCGCGACGGCAGACATGATCATGTTGCCGATCGTCGGCGAAGTGCGCCCCTGGCAGGTCGTGTTCTTCATTGTCGGACTGCCGGGACTGCTGATCGCACTGTGGGTGTGGTCGCTGCGCGAGCCGAAGCGGCGCAACCTGGCGGTCGGAACGGCCGCGGGGCAGGGGGTGCCGCTGTCCGAGGTGATGGCCTTCGTACGCCGCAACCGCGCGACGATCATCTGTCACTTTGCCGGATTTTCAGCACTGACGCTGCTGTTCAACGCGGTGGTGACGTGGATTCCGGCGCTGTTCATCCGCACTCACGGCTGGACCGCCGGGGAGATCGGCACGGCGCTGGGCCTTTCGATCATGGTCTTCGGCACCGCGGGGATCGTGGCCGGCGGCTGGTTCGGCGACTTCCTCACACGCCGCGGTTATTCTGACAGTACGATGCGCGCCGCCCTGATCGGCACCGCGTGCCTGTGGCCGTGCGTGATCGCGGCACCTCTGGTCGGCAATGCCGCGCTCGCGGTCGTGCTGCTGTGTCCGTTGTTCTTCTTTGCGAGCTTTCCGTTCGGCCTCGCCGCCGCGGCGCTGCAGCTGATGACGCCGAACCAGATCCGCGGCCAGCTTTCAGCGGGCTACCTGTTCGTCGTTAATCTCACCGGGATCGGGTTCGGTCCCACCGCGACTGCGCTTGTCACCGACTTCGTGTTCGGAGACGACCTGAAGGTGGGGTGGTCGATGGCGCTGGTTGCTGGTGTCACCGCGCCAATCGCGATGGTGCTGCTGGGATTGGGGATGAAGCACTACCGCGTCAGCCTGGAGCGGATGGCGGCGGAGACGGATGCCGTGTCGCGCTAGGTGTCGGGCGGGACGCTCCAGCGGTGACGGGCGTCGAACAGAGGCCGATTTCTCGAGAGATTTCCGGTATTGCCCCGGAACATGCCATGCGTCTTCGTCTGATACTTGCGAGATTGCATGCTGCGGTTGAACCGGCGGACATGGCGCTTCCCGGACTGCGTCTGCACCGACTCAAGGGCGGGAGGCGGAACACCTGGGCGGTGAACGTGTCAGGCCAGTGGCGAATCACGTTCCGTTTCGACGGCCCAGACGCCGTCGACGTGAACTACGAGGATTACCATTGATGAAAATGCATGCCCCACCGCATCCCGGTGAAGTGCTAAAGGAATTGTGCATGGAGCCACTCGGCCTGACGGTGACCGAGGCCGCGGCGGGCCTGGGTGTGAGCCGGAAGACGCTGTCGGCCATCCTTAACGGCCGTGCCGGTATCAGTCCTGAAATGGCGCTACGCCTCGCGCAGGCCTTTGGCACCACGCCCGAGAGCTAGCTGAACCAGCAGATGATCTACGACCTCGACGTCGCTCGGAGGTCGGGCGAAGTGCCGGACGTTCGCAGGTTCGGCTGAGGGCTGCTACGAATCGCCGGGTCGGCAGCCGGGACCCGGTCAGCCGCGTTCCGATCCATGTCAGTCCTGGTCAGCCATGGCCCGAATAGCTGCCGCGATCACTGCGGCATCCATCTGGTCCTTCGGGCGCAGGCCCTGCTTGGTCTGCAGCAGTCCCTCGAGGTAGCGGCCGAGGATCTTCAGGTCTTCCCAGGTCGCGGGGCGGGTGTATTCCACCGGCGTTGCCTCTCGACGACCGCGTCGACGGTCCAGCGCAGCCGATCACGTTCCATCTCTTCGGCCGAGTAGTAGATGAACACGCCCTTGGGGGCGCGCGTGTGGTATTGGGCGAGCGCCGTCATTGCATCGCGGTCACGGGCGTCCATCGGCTGCCCGTCGCGTGGCTTGCGTCGGCCCACGGTCCGCTGAATCGGCTGCTGTTCGTGCGTGCTGCTCATGCGGGATGCCGGGCTCGGGTGTCGTTGACCGTCGTAGACCGTTGCCATGGTACCCGCCTGGTCAAAGCGGTGGTCGTCCGGAGCGTCCCGGACCCTGATCGATGGTGGCACAATCCTCTCCGAAACAGTCACCCGTCGAACACCTGCCTCCTCTCCCAAGCCTGGTATCGAGTCAGCGCATCGGGAGTGCATGACGCTTTCGGTGACCCAGAGCCTCGCATGCTGCCATGGAATTCCGTGCGGCTGACCCGCTTTAGGGTTAGGCACGGCCGACTCACCGTGTTCGGGGTTACGTACGGCCGACTCACCGGGTTCGGGGTTAGGTACGGCCGACTCACCGGGTTCGGGGTTAGGCGTGGTCGACTCACCGTATTCGGGCTTAGGCGTGGTCTACTCACCCATTTTCGGGTGAGTCACGTTCAGCTGACCCGAAAACGGGTGAGTCGGATGAAATCTCGCGAAAGGATAGGGTGGATACTCGGGGCCGGGGCCGGGGCCGGGGCCGGGGTCAGGGTCAGGGTCAGGGTCAGGGTCAGGGACGGCATGCCAGCCGCGGCGCCAGGCGGGGAATCGCCTCAGGCCTTTGCCGCCGCCTCGATGAAGGCCTCGAGCATCTGCCTGAGCGCAACCTGCAGCGCCTGCATGCGGTCCGGGTCGATCTGGAACGGCGGGGCCTCGTGCATGTACGCGCGCTGCGCGAGTTCGAGTTGTATCGCGTGCACGCCCCGCGCCGGGCGGCCGTAGTGGCGGGTGATGTAGCCTCCGCGGAAACGTCCGTCGCGCACGCACGGGTAGCCGCTGGCGCGTGCCGCGTCCCAGACCCGGTCGGCGATGGGTGCGGCGCAGCTCGCGCCGTTGTGGGTGCCGAGGTTCAGCACCGGGAGCTCGCCGTCGAACAGCCTCGGCACCACGCTTCGGATGCTGTGCGCATCCCACAGCAGCGCCTGCCCGTGCAGGCCGGCGACGCGCGCGAGCTGCGCTTCGAGGCACGCATGGTAGGGCGCCCAGTAACGCCGCCGGCGCGCATCGACTTCGTCCGCGTCGGGCCGGTCTTCGTCGCGGGCATAGATCGGCGTGCCGTCGAAGGTCACCAGTGGGCACAGGCCGGTCTGTGCGCTGCCCGGGTACAGCTCGGTGTCGTCAGGCGGGCGGTTGAGGTCGATCACGTAGCGGCTGTAGCGCGCGACGATGAGGGTCGCGTCCAGCGCCTCGGCGAACGCGTAGAGCCGGTGCACGTGCCAGTCGGTGTCGGGCAGTGCGCGCGCCGCGTCGGTGAACCGCGCAGCGATTTCGTCGGGCACCCCGGTGCCGGCGTGCGGCACGCTGACGACCAGCGGCGATCGCCCCTCGTGGAGCGTGTACGTCGGGGTCGCGGCCTGCGAGGCCGACTCGGTTGCCCGGCTCATTGGGGCTTCCCCGCCATGCACGGCATTTCGGTACGCGCATGCATGTTGCGCGTCGCGTGCCCGACCATCGCGATCATCGCGACGCCGAAGGCAGCATGTCGCCGACAAACGCCAGGAATCGCCCGTCGCACACCAGCCGACACACCGCGTCGATGTCCGGTGCGATGTAGCGGTCCTGTGCCAGCGGCGGCACCTGTTCGCGCACCATCGCCAGCGCGCGCTCGATCGGCGCCGAGCTCTGCTGCGGGCGATGGAAGCCGATGCCCTGTGCGGCCGCGAGCAGCTCGATCGCGATCACGTTGGCGGTGTTGTCGCACATCTCGCCGAGCCGGCGGGCGGCGAAGGTCGCCATGCTTACGTGGTCTTCCTGGTTGGCCGAGGTCGGAATGGAGTCGACGCTGGCCGGGTGGGCGAGAGTCTTGTTCTCGGAGACCAGCGCCGCGGCGGTGACCTGGGCGATCATGAAGCCGGAGTTCACGCCGCTGTCGTTGACCAGGAACGGCGGCAGGCCGCTCATCTTGGGATCGATAAGCAGTGCGATGCGCCGCTCGGCGATCGCGCCGACCTCGGCGCAGACCACCGCCAGCAGGTCGGCGGCCTGCGCGACCGGCTCGGCGTGAAAATTCCCGCCCGAGAGCAC
>PWYM01000288.1 GCA_003567855.1 Gammaproteobacteria bacterium
ATCATGAATTCGGGCAGCAGACACACCGCGGTGATGTAGATCGCGCCCCACATCGTCAGGCGGGTCAGCACCTTGTCGACGTAGTCGGCGGTCTGCTGGCCGGGCCGGATGCCGGGAATGAACGCACCGGACCGCTTCAGGTTGTCAGCGGTCTCGCGCGCGTTGAACACCAGCGCGGTATAGAAGAAACAGAAGAAGATGATCATGCTCGCGTAGAGCAGGATGTAGATCGGCTGCCCGGGCTGCATGGTCGCGCCGACGGTCTGCAGCCAGCCCATGCCCTCGGCGGTGCCGAACCAGGTCGCAATGGTGCCCGGGAACAGGATGATGCTCGACGCGAAGATCGGCGGAATGACGCCCGCCATGTTGATCTTGAACGGCAGGTGGCTGGTCTGGCCCGCGTAGACGCGCCGGCCCTGCTGGCGCTTCGCGTAGTTGACCGCGATGCGGCGCTGGGCGCGCTCCATGAACACCACGAAGCCGGTGACGGTGAACACCAGGATGATCAGGATCAGCGCGAGCGCCGCCGACATCTCGCCGGTGTTCACGAGCTCCAGCGTGCCGCCGAGCGCCGCCGGCAGGCCCGCGATGATGCCCGCGAGAATGATGATCGAGATGCCGTTGCCGATGCCGCGCTCGGTGATCTGCTCACCCAGCCACATCAGGAACATCGTGCCGGTGGTCAGCGTGACCGCCGCGGTGAACACGAACCCGGGGCCGGTCAGGACCGTAACGCCCTGGTTCTGCAGCGCGGTGGCCGCGGCGATGGACTGGAAGCCGGCCAGCAGCACCGTGCCGTAGCGCGTGTACTGCATGATCTTCTTGCGACCCTGCTCGCCTTCCTTGCGCAGGGCGATGAGGCTGGGCATCACGTGGCTCGCCATCTGCATGATGATCGAGGCCGAGATGTAGGGCATGATCCCGAGCGCGAAAATGGACAACCGCTCCAGCGCACCGCCGGAGAACATGTTGAACATCGCGAGAATCGTGCCTTCCTGCTCGGCAAAGAGCTGCTGCATCGCGACCGGGTCCACGCCCGGCACCGGGATGAAGGTGCCGATGCGGTAGACGATCAGCGCGCCGATCAGAAACAGCAGGCGCTGGCGAAGCTCGGTGAGCTTCCCCGCTTCGCCCAGCATCGCTGCCGGATTGGCTGTTCCTGATCTGGCCACTGCTCTATGCCTTCAGTTTCTGGTTTGCACGCGGGTCGTCGGAGCCTCAGGCCTCGACGCTGCCCCCGGCCGCTTCGATCGCCGCACGGGCGCCGGCGGTTACCTTCACGCCCTTGATCGTCACCGCGCGCTCGATCTTGCCCGAGGCGATGATCTTCACGCGGTCGGCCCGCTGCGGCACGAGACCGGCGGCCTTCAGCGCGGCGAGATCGACGGTGTCGGTGCCGGCGAGCGCGAGTTCGTGCAGGCGCACTTCGGCCTGGCGGTCACGCGTCGGGGACGTGAAGCCGACCTTCGGCAGGCGCCGTTGCAGCGGCATCTGGCCGCCCTCGAAGCCGACCTTGTGATAGCCGCCCGAGCGCGCATGCTGGCCCTTGACGCCGCGGCCCGAGGTCTTGCCCTGGCCGGCCGAATGGCCGCGGCCCATGCGCTTGCCTGGCTTGCGGCTGCCGGCAGCCGGGCGGATGTCGTTGAGTTTCATGATCTACAGCTCCTCGACCCGGAGCAGGTAGGACACGGCGTTGACCATGCCCCGGTTCTCCGGCGTGTTCGCCACCGTCACCGTCTGGTTGATGCGGCGGATGCCCAGGCCGCGCAGGCAGTCCTGGTGGCGCTTGAGTCGACCATACTTGCTCTTCACCAGCGTCAGGCGAAGTTCGGTTGCCTTGCTGTCAGCCATGGTCGGCACCCGTGATTTCCTGCACGCTCTTGCCACGCTTGGCCGCGATCTGCTGCGGCGACTGCATGCCGGAGAGCGTCTTGATGGTGGCCTGCACGACGTTGATCGGGTTGCGCGAGCCGTAGCTCTTGGCGAGCACGTTGCGCACGCCCGCACACTCGAACACCGCGCGCATCGCGCCGCCGGCGATGACGCCGGTACCCTCGGAGGCGGGCTGCATGAACACGCGGGTCGCGCCGTGGCGCCCCTGCAGCACGTACTGCAGCGTGTCCTCGCGCAGCCGTACCTTGATCAGGTTCTTGCGCGCCTGCTGCATCGCCTTCTGGATCGCGACCGGCACTTCGCGTGCCTTGCCGTAGCCGTAGCCGACGCGCCCCTTCCCGTCGCCGACCACCGTCAGCGCCGTGAAGCCGAACTGCCGGCCACCCTTGACCACCTTGGCCACGCGGTTGACGGCAACCAGCTTCTCGAGCAGATCGTCGTTGCTACCGCCTCTTTCCTGTCGTGCCATAGTCGAATTCCCGTAAGCGATCCGGTTCAGAATTGCAGGCCGGCTTCACGCGCGGCCTCTGCGAGTGCCTTGACGCGGCCGTGAAAGCGGAAGCCGGAGCGGTCGAATGCGACCTTCTCCACCCCCGCCTCGCGCGCCTGCTCGGCGATGCGCTTGCCGACCACGGTCGCGGCGCCGACGTTGCCGGTGCCGCCGTCGAGGCCTTCGCGCACCGGGGCCTGCAGCGTGGACGCGGCGGCGAGCACGCGGCCGGTCTCGCTGTCGATGACCTGCGCGTAGATGTGACGCGGCGTGCGGTGCACCGTCAGGCGCGGCACCCCGAGTTCGCGAATCTTCGCCCGCGTGCGACGCGCGCGGCGCTGGCGACTGTTTTTCCTGTTCATCGTGCTCAACCCGTTCGAATGCTGGACGAGTGACCGGCGGTCACTTCTTCTTCGCTTCCTTGATCACAACGCGCTCGTCGGAGTAGCGCACACCCTTGCCCTTGTAGGGCTCCGGCGGACGGAACGCGCGGATCTCGGCGGCCACCTGGCCGACCTGCTGCTTGTCTATGCCCTTGACCACGACCTCGGTCTGGCTCGGGGTCTCGATCGTGATGCCCTCGGGCACCGGATAGGCAACCGGGTGCGAGAAGCCGAGCGTGAGGTTCAGCGTCTTGCCCTGCGACTGCGCGCGGTAGCCGACACCCCTCAGCTCGAGCTTGCGCTCGAAACCCTCGCTGACACCCTGCACCATGTTGCCGAGCAGCGCCCGCGTGGTGCCGAGGATGGCCATGCCCGGCTGGGTGCCTGCACGCGCCTCCACGTTCCAGCGCCCGTCTTCCGACTTGAGCTCCACCTTCGGGTCGAGGCGCAGCGACAGCGCGCCCTTCGAGCCCTTCACGGTCACTACGCCGTCGGCGACATTGAGCTCTACTCCCTTGGGGAGGGTGAGCACTTTCTTGGCTACTCGCGACATCTTCGTTTGACTCCAGCTGACTGCGTCGATGCCTCAGGACACCGTGCAGATCACCTCACCGCCGTGACCCTGTTCGCGCGCCTGGCGGTCGCTCATCACGCCCTTGGAGGTCGAGACGATGGCGACGCCGAGGCCCCCGAGCACCTGCGGCAGCTCGTCCTTGCCGCGGAAGATCCGCAGGCCGGGACGGCTGACACGCTGCAGCTTGTCGATCACCGGCTCACCGTTGTGGTACTTGAGCTCGATGCTCAATACCGGCTTGCCGTCTACGGAGGTCTCCTCGAAGCGGGTAATGTAACCCTCGTCGACGAGCACCTGCGCAATCGCGCGCTTCTTGGTCGAGCCCGGCATTTCGACGGTCACGCGACGGGCCTTCTGGCCGTTGCGGATACGCGTCAGCATGTCGGAGATCGGGTCGGTCATGCTCATGGGCGGTGTCCTGAATACGTTTGTTCGGTAACGGCGCGCTTACCAGCTCGCCTTCGAAAGGCCCGGAATCTCGCCACGCATCGTCGTCTCGCGCAGCTTGTTGCGACCGAGCCCGAACTTGCGGTACGTCCCCCTCGAGCGCCCGGTGATCGAGCAGCGCAGACGCTGGCGCGTCGGGCTCGCATCGCGCGGCAGCGCGGCGAGTTTATCGACCGCGATACGTCGCTCCTCTTCGGGCGTGTTCGGGTTCTTGATCAGCGCCTTGAGCTGCGCACGCTTGGCCGCGTAACGCTTAGCGATTTTCAGTCGCTTGACCTCTCGGGCAACCATCGATTTCTTCGCCATGCCTTAAACCTCTTGTCGTGGCGTACTCAGCCCCGGAAAGGGAAGCTGAATGCCTCGAGCAGCGCGCGACCTTCCTCGTCGGTCTCGGCGCTCGTCGTGATCGTGATGTCCATGCCGCGTAGATCATCGACCTGATCGTAGTCGATCTCCGGAAAGATGATCTGTTCCTTCACGCCCATGTTGTAGTTGCCACGACCGTCGAAAGACTTCGGCGACAGGCCACGGAAGTCACGCACGCGCGGCAGCGCCACGGCGACCAGGCGGTCTAGGAACTCGTACATGCGCTCACGGCGCAGCGTGACCTTGCAGCCGATCGGGTAACCCTCGCGGATCTTGAATCCCGCGACCGACTTGCGCGCCTTGGTCGCAACCGGCTTCTGCCCGGCGATCTTGCTCATGTCGGACATCGCGTGGTCGAGGACCTTGCGGTCGCCCACGGCTTCGCCCACGCCCATGTTGATCGTGATCTTCGTGACGCGCGGCACCCGCGACGGATTGCTGAGATTCAGCTTCTCCATCAGCTGGGGTACGACGGTCTCGCGATAATACTGCTGCAGTCTGGCCATCTTCGTGTTCCCGCCCGGCTGGGTCAGACGTCAACCACTTCGCCGGTTGACTTGAAAAAACGTACGCGGCGCCCGTCCTCGAGGGTCTTGATGCCCACGCGGTCGCCCCGGTCTGCGACCGGGTTCCAGAGCATCACGTTCGAGCGATCGAGCGGCATTTCCTTCTCGACAATACCGCCCTGGACCCCCAACTGCGGGTTGGGCCGCTGGTGCTTGCGAGCGACGTTGACGTTCTCAACGACCAGCTTTCCGGACTCGGCGATCACGCGCGTGACGGTGCCACGGCGGCCCTTGTCCTTGCCGGCAATGACGACGACCTCGTCACCCTTCTTGATCTTCTGCATCGCGCTATCCTCGCGAGTACGCCGGCCTACAGGACTTCCGGGGCCAGCGAAATAATCTTCATGAAACTGCCGGTGCGCAGCTCGCGCGTCACCGGACCGAAAATACGCGTACCGATCGGCTCGAGGCGGTTGTTAAGCAACACCGCGGCGTTGCCGTCGAACCGGATCAGCGACCCGTCGGAGCGGCGCACGCCCTTGCGGGTGCGCACGACCACCGCGTTGTAGACCTCGCCCTTCTTGACGCGACCACGCGGGATCGCGTCCTTGACGCTGACCTTGATCACGTCACCAATGTTGGCGTAGCGGCGCTTGGACCCGCCCAGCACCTTGATGCACATCACCCTGCGGGCGCCGCTGTTGTCGGCGGCATCAAGAACGCTCTGCATCTGAATCATGTCGGCAACTCCTGACCTGTAAGAACGCTCAGCGTTCCGACGCCCGCTCTACGACGTTCACGACACGCCAGCTCTTGTGACGCGAAATGGGCCGGCACTCGGCGATCGTCACGGTGTCGCCCTCGCGACACTCGTTGTTTTCGTCGTGGGCCTTCAACTTGGTGGTGCGGCGGATGTACTTGCCGTACACCGGATGACGCACCAGCCGCTCGATCGCAACCGATGCGGTCTTGTCCATGCGCGCGCTGACGACCTTGCCCGTCAGCATGCGCTCGCGCGTGGTGTCCTGTGCCTGTTCGGCGGTGTTCTGCTCGGCGCTCATCAGGCGTCGCTCCCCTGCGCTGCGCGCTCATTTTCGCGCAGCACGGTCTTGATGCGCGCGATGTCGCGACGCACCTTGGTGAACTGGTCCGGGCGGGCCATCTGGCCGGTCGCCCGCTGCATGCGCAGGTTGAACTGCTCGCGGCGGAGCTTGAGCAGCTCCTCGCGCAGGTCTTCCGGCGAGCTCTTGCGCATCTCGCTGAGTTCCATCACATCACCTGCCTGGTCACGAAGCGGCACGGCACCGGCAGCTTCGCCGCCGCCAGCCTGAAGGCCTCGCGCGCCACTTCTTCGCTGACACCTTCCATCTCGTAGAGCACCCGGCCCGGCTGCACCAGCGCGACCCAGTACTCGACATTACCCTTGCCCTTGCCCTGGCGAACCTCGAGCGGCTTCTTGGTGATCGGCTTGTCCGGGAACACGCGGATCCAGATCTTGCCGCCGCGCTTCACGTGGCGTGTCATCGCACGTCGCGCAGCCTCGATCTGGCGCGCGGTGAGACGGCCACGGCCCACACACTTGAGGCCGTACTCGCCAAACGACACGTCGGCGCCACGCGTGGCGATGCCACGGTTGCGGCCCTTGTGCTGCTTGCGGAACTTCGTTCTCTTCGGCTGCAACATGATTCAGTTCCTCAGCGCGCAGTCTGCTCGGCGGCTTCGGTGGCCGCCTCCGCGGTGTCGAGAATTTCGCCCTTGCAGATCCAGACCTTCACGCCGATCACGCCGTAGGTGGTCCGCGCCTCGGCGAAGCCGTAGTCGATATCCGCGCGCAGCGTATGCAGCGGCACGCGGCCTTCCCGGTACCATTCCGAACGCGCGATCTCGGCGCCGTTCAGGCGGCCCGACACGCGGATCTTCACGCCCTGCGCCCCGAGACGCATGGTGTTGGTGACCGCGCGCTTCATCGCCCGGCGGAACATCACGCGGCGCTCGAGCTGGTTCGCGATGCCCTCGGCGACGAGCTGGGCGTCCATCTCGGGCTTGCGGATCTCGGCGATGTTCAGCCGCACGTCGTCGACCTTCATGCGCAGCAGCTCGGCGACCTCGCGGCGCAGCTTCTCGATGTCCTCGCCCTTCTTGCCGATCACGATGCCCGGCCGTGCCGTGTGGATCGTGATCTGGGCCTTCTTGGCCGGACGCTCGATCTGGATGCGGCTGACCGACGCATCTTTCAGGCGCTTGTTCAGGAACTCGCGCACCACGTAGTCCTGGTGGACATAGCGGGCGTAGTCGCCGGTGTCGGCGTACCACTTCGACGTCCAGTCCTTGGTGATCCCAAGCCGGATGCCGATCGGATGTACTTTATTGCCCATGAGACTTCCCGTTACTCTTGCGGCGCAGCCACTTCGATGGTGATGTGGCTGTTGCGCTTGAGAATCCTGGCGCCGCGACCCTTTGCCCGGGCGCGAAACCGCTTGTATGTCGGTGCCTCGTTGACCTGCACCGTGGCGACCTTCAGCTCGTCGATGTCGGCGCCGTGGTTGTGCTCGGCGTTGGCGATTGCCGACTCCAGCACCTTGCGCACGATGTGCGCGGCCTTCTTCGGGCTGAACTCGAGTATCTGCAATGCCGCGCCCACGCCCCTGCCACGGATCTGGTCGGCGACCAGCCGGCACTTCTGCGGCGAGATGCGCGCATAACGCAAAGTCGCTGATGTCTGCATTTCGCTCACCCTGCCCTTACCTGGACTTCCGGTCGCCGGAGTGACCCTTGAAGGTCCGCGTCACCGCGAACTCGCCGAGCTTGTGCCCGACCATGTTCTCGGAGATCAGGACCGGCACGTGCTGGCGGCCGTTGTGCACCGCGATCGTCAGCCCGACCATGTCGGGCAGCACCATCGAGCGGCGCGACCAGGTCCTGATCGGCCGGCGGTCATTGGCCTGCGCGGCTACCTGCACCTTCTTCGCGAGGTGCGCATCGACGAACGGACCTTTTCTCACTGAACGTGGCACGACGTATTCCTCTTCAGTTCGCGTGTGCGGCAGTCATGCGTCAGCGCGTGCGCCGGCGGATGATCATGCCCTGCGTGCGCTTGTTGCGCCGCGTGCGATAACCCTTGGTCGGCACGCCCCACGGGGTCACCGGGTGCTGGCCGAAATTGCGACCCTCGCCACCACCGTGCGGGTGGTCGACCGGGTTCATCACCGTGCCCCGCACGGTCGGGCGCACGCCCCGCCAGCGGGTCGCGCCCGCCTTGCCGAGCTTGCGCAGGTTGTGCTCGCTGTTGCCGACCTCGCCCAGCGTCGCGCGGCACTCGACGTGCACGCGGCGCATTTCACCGGACGACAGTCGCACGGTGGCGTAGTTGCCCTCGCGCGCGGCCAGCTGCACGCTGGTGCCGGCCGAACGCGCAATCTGCGCACCCTTGCCGGGCTTGAGCTCGACCGCGTGGATCACGCTGCCGAGCGGAATGTGGCGCAGCGGCATCGAGTTGCCCGCGCGGATCGGCACGTCGGTGCCCGAGCGCAACTCGTCACCGGGCTGCACGTTGCGCGGCGCCAGGATGTAGCGGCGCTCGCCGTCAGCATAGACCAGCAGCGCGAGGTGCGCACTGCGGCCCGGATCGTACTCGAGGCGCTCGACGCGCGCGGGGATGCCGTCCTTGTTGCGACGGAAGTCCACGGTGCGCAGCCGACGCTTGTGACCACCGCCCTTGTGACGGGTGGTGATGCGTCCGTGGCTGTTACGCCCGCCGGTGCTCTTCTTGCCGGTGACCAGCGCCGAATGCGGCTCGCCCTTGTGCAGCTCGGGCGAGCGCACCTGGACCACGAAGCGGCGGCCTGCGGACGTCGGCTTTGCCTTCTGTACTGCCATCTTCTCAGCTCTTCAGTTGCTCGGATGCGTGTGGGGCCGGGAAACCGGGCTCACTCGGCACCGAGGAAGTCGATGTCCTGGCCCTCGGCGAGACGCACGTAGGCCTTCTTCCAGTCCTGGCGGCGGCCACGCTGTGCGCCGAAGCGCTTGACCTTACCCTTGACGTTGGCGACGGTGACCGCCTTCACGTCAACCTCGAACAGCAGCTCGACGGCCTTCCTGATCTCCTGGCGGGTCGCGTCGCGACGCACCTTGAACACGACCTGGTTGTCGGATTCCGCCAGCCGCGTGCTCTTCTCCGAGATGTGCGGGCCGATCAGCACCTGCATCAGCCGTTCCTGGTGTTCCGCCTGGCTCATGACAGCCTCTCCTCGATCATGCGCGCCGCGGGCACCGTCATGACCACGTGGTCGTGCCCGGCGAGACTCACCGGGTCGAGCTCGAAGGCCTCGAGCACAGCGACGTGGGGCAGGTTACGCGCGGCGAGGAACAGCTTCTCGTCGAAGCCTTCGACGACGATCAGCACCTTCTCGAGGCCGAGTTCGCGCAGCTTTTCCACCACCAGCTTCGTCTTCGGCGCGTCGACCGAGAACGAGTCGGTCAGCACCAGGCGCTCCTGGCGCACGAGCTCGGAGAGCATCGAGCGGATCGCCCCGCGGTACATCTTGCGGTTGACCTTCTGCGAGAAGTCGCGCGTCTCGGCCGCGAACGTCTTGCCACCACCGGTCCACAGCGGGCTGCGGATGGTGCCGGCGCGGGCACGGCCCGTGCCTTTCTGGCGCCAGGGCTTGATGCCGCCGCCGCGCACCTGGGCGCGGGTTTTCTGCGCGCGCGTACCGGCGCGGCCACCCGCGCGGTAGGCGGTGATCACCTGGTGTACGAGCGGCTCGTTGAACGCCGCGCCGAAAGTGGCGTCGGAGAGTTCCACCGTGCCGCCGGCACCCTGAAGCTTGAGTTCCATGACAGCTCCTTAGGAAGCCTGGGCCTTCTTGACCGCCGGGCGCACGATGACGCGCCCACCGCGTGCGCCGGGCACCGCGCCGCGAATCAGCAGCACGTTGCGGTCAGCGTCGACGCGGGCGACCTGAAGGTTCGGGACGGTGACCCGGACATCACCCATGTGCCCGGCCATTTTCTTGCCCTTGAACACACGACCCGGGGTCTGGTTCTGGCCGATCGAGCCGGGCGCGCGATGCGATACCGAGTTGCCGTGAGTGGCATCCTGCATCGCGAAGTTGTGACGCTTGACGGTGCCGGCAAAGCCCTTGCCCTTGCTCGTGCCGCAGACGTCCACGAACTGGCCGTCGCTGAACACGTCGACGCGGATTTCCGCGCCGGGCTCGAGGCCGTCGCCCTCGCCGTCGGCAAGGCGGAACTCGACCAGGCTGTCGCCAGGCTCGACGTGCGCGGCCGCAAACTGGCCGGCCAGGGGGCGGGAAAGGCGCTGAGCCTTCACCGAGCCGTTCGTGACCTGCACCGCGCGATAGCCGTCCCGCTCCAGCGTGCGCACCTGCGTCACGCGGTTGGGCTGCACCTCGACCACGGTCACCGGGACGGACGCGCCGTCTTCAGTGAACAGGCGCGTCATGCCGCGCTTGCGGCCTACTACACCAATCGTCATGTCTGTTTTCCTCTGCACCACGCCGACTTCGATTGGCCGGCGTTGGGCCGGCGTCGCCACCGGCAGCTTGGCGGCCGCCCGAGCGGTTGGTGTACCACCCGGGGAGCCTGAAGGGCATCAGGCCTGGCAGGCTGTGCCGGCCAGGCCTGATGCCCCTTCGTCCTGGAAACTTGGGCCCGACATGGACATCCACGCCAGGCCAAAGAGCCCGCTATTATAGCAAGCGGGCGTACAACTTCAATGCCCGAAAGGGCCTCAATTCAACTTGATCTGCACGTCCACGCCGGCTGGCAGCTCCAGCTTCATCAGCGCGTCCACCGTCTTGTCGGTGGGATCGACGATATCCATCAGTCGCTTGTGGGTGCGCAGCTCGTACTGGTCGCGCGCGTCCTTGTTGACGTGCGGCGAAATCAGGATCGTGAAACGCTCCATCTTCGTCGGCAGCGGGATCGGGCCGCGCACCTGCGCCCCCGTCCGTTTGGCGGTGTCGACGATTTCCCGCGCCGAGGTGTCGATCAGCCGGTGATCGAAGGCCTTGAGGCGGATGCGGATGTTCTGGTTCGTAGCCATGGGTTCTGCCTGTGTGTCGGACGGCCGGCTACGCGCCGGCCGGCCTGACGATTGCCTGCTGGATTAATCGAGGATCTTGGCGACGACGCCGGCGCCGACAGTGCGGCCACCCTCGCGGATGGCAAAGCGCAGCCCGTCTTCCATCGCGATCGGCGCGATCAGCTCCACCTTCATCTGCACGTTGTCACCGGGC
>PWYM01000117.1 GCA_003567855.1 Gammaproteobacteria bacterium
GATGCATCGCCTGCGCGCCCTGCTGCCCACCACCGCCATCCTCGTCTGCCTGTTTGCCGCCGCGCCGGCCGCGGCTGAGCCCGAGGGCCTCACGCTAGAACAGATCGCCGAGCTCAACCAGGTCGTCGACATTGCGATCAGCCCCGACGGCCGCCACATCGCCTACGCACTGAGCGTCCAGCGCAAGCTGTTCGAAGAGGACGACGGTGCATCGTGGACCGAGCTGCACGTCATCGACCGCGACGGCGACAGCCGCGGCTACGTCACCGGCGAGGTCAACATCAGCCGCATCGGCTGGACGCCCGACAGCCGCCGGATTACCTTCCTGACCCGGCGCGGCGACGATAAACACGCGACGCTGTACGCGATTCCGGTGGACGGCGGCGAGGCGCAGAAACTGCATGCCGAGGAAGAGGGCATCCGCGACTACAGCCTGTCACCCGACGGCGAGCGCGCCGCGGTGATCAGCCGCGAGCCGCGCAGCGAGCGCGAGAAGCGGCGCGAGGAGCTCGGCTTCAACCAGCAGGTTTTCGAAGAAGACGTGCGCCCGTTCCGGGTGCACGTGGTGCCTGTAGGCGACCACGGCGGCGAGCAGCAAACCATGGACCTCGAATGGTCAGCGCAGAGCGTGCAGTGGAGCCCGGACGGCTCGCGACTGGCGGTGGCCGCAGCGCCGCACGAACTCGTCGACAACGTGATCATCCGCACCCGCGTGCACTTCATCGACTGGCGCAGCGGCGAAACCACCGCGCAGGTCGAGACGCCCGGCAAGATCGGCAGCTTTGCGTGGGCCCCCGACGGCGCCCACCTGGGCCTGATCATGGCCGAGGACGCAAACGACCCCAGCGAGGGCCGGCTTGCGACCGTCGCGGTGGACGCCACGACGCCGGCCGACCTGCTGCCCGGGCTCGAGGGTCACGTCTGGCACGTGGGCTGGCGCGACGCCCGTCATCTCTACTACATCAGCTACGAGGGCGTGAACGCGCGGCTCGGTGAAATCCGCCGTGACGGCAGCCGCGACCGTACGCTGCTCGGCGGCGACGGCCCGGTCTGGGACCTGCTCAGCGTGTCTGACGACGGCGCCGTCGCGCTCGGTGCCACCGCGCCGGACCACCCGCGCGAGGTCTTCCGTGTGGCCGGCAACCGCCGCAGCACCGCGCGGCTGACCGACTCCAACCCGTGGCTCGCCGACGTCGCGCTCGGCCGCCACGAAGTCGTGCGTTACCAGGCGCGCGACGGGCTCGAGATCGAGGGCATCCTGATACACCCGCTCGACGAGGGCGACGCGCCGCATCCGCTGATCCTGCAGGTGCATGGCGGCCCCGAGGCGCACTATTCGAACGGCTGGCTCACCGCGCACAGCATGCCCGGGCAGGCCGCGGCCGCGCGCGGCTACGCGGTGTTCTACCCGAACTACCGCGCGAGCACCGGGCGGGGCGTCGAGTTCTCGAAGCTCAACCATGGCCGCCCCGCCGCCGAGGAGTTCGATGACCTCGTCGACGGCGTCGACCACCTGATCGAGGCCGGCATCGTAGACGGCGACCGCGTCGGCATCACCGGCGGATCGTACGGCGGCTACGCATCGGCCTGGGGCGCGACGTACTACACGGAGCGTTTCGCCGCCGCGGTGATGAACGTCGGCATCAGCGAGAAGATCTCGATGCTCGGCACCAGTGACATCCCGGTCGAGCTCTACCAGGTGCACTACCTGACGTGGCCATGGGAAGACTGGGACCTTTACCGTGACGCAAGCCCGCTCTACCACGCCGAACAGGCGCGCACGCCGATCCTGATCGCGCACGGCGACGCCGACCCTCGCGTACATCCGACGCAAAGCCTGCAGCTCTACCGCTACCTGAAACTGATCGACCGCACACCGGTGCGGCTCGTGCTGTACCCGGGCGAGGGCCACGGCAACGCCCGCGCCGCCAGCCGCTACGACTACAGCCTGCGGCTGATGCGCTGGATGGACCACTACCTCAAGGGCGAGGGCGGCGACCCGCCGCCGCACGAACTCGATTACGGCATCCCCGAAGAAAAGGAAGACGAGTGATGCGCCTCGGCACCGCCGGCACGGCGAGCGCCACCCGGCTGCTGCTGCTCGGCGCCGGCGAACTCGGCAAGGAAGTCGCGATCGAGGCGCAGCGACTCGGTATCGAGGTCATCGCCGCGGACCGCTACGCTGGGGCGCCGGCGATGCAGGTCGCTCACCGCAGTCACGTGCTCGACATGCTCGACGGTAACGCGCTGGAGGCGCTGGTCGAGCGCGAGCGCCCGCACCTGGTCGTCCCCGAGATCGAGGCGATCGCCACCGCCACGCTCGTGGACCTCGAGTCGCGTGGCGTGCGCGTGATCCCGACCGCGCGCGCCGCGCACCTGACGATGAACCGCGAGGGTATTCGCAGGCTCGCCGCCGAGGAACTCGGGCTGCCGACCTCGCGCTACGCGTTCGCCGACACCGAGGAGGCGTACAGGCACGCGATCGCGCGCATCGGGCTGCCGTGCGTCGTGAAGCCGATCATGAGCTCTTCGGGCAAGGGCCAGTCGGTGGTGCGCGACGACGCCGACATCGAGCGCGCGTGGACTTACGCGCAGTCGGGTGGTCGCGCCGGTGCTGGCCGCGTGATCGTCGAGGCGTTCGTCGACTTCGACTATGAAATCACGCTGCTGACGCTGCGCTGCATGGAAGGCGCACGGGTCGTCACGCGCTTCTGCGCGCCGATCGGCCACGTGCAGGAGGACGGCGACTACCGTGAGTCGTGGCAGCCCCACCCGATGACCGACACCGCACTCGGACACGCCCGCGAGATTGCGACGGCGATCACCGGCGAACTCGGTGGCCTCGGCATCTTCGGCGTCGAGCTGTTCGTGCGTGACGACGAGGTCTGGTTCAGCGAGGTGTCACCGCGGCCGCACGACACAGGGCTCGTGACGTTGATGTCGCAGGACCTGTCGGAGTTCGCGCTGCATGTGCGCGCGATCCTCGGTCTGCCGGTACCCGAGATCGCGCAGCGCGGCCCCACTGCATCGTGCGCGCTGCTGCTGGAGGGTGACTTCGACGCGCCGGCCTTTGACGGCGTCGCGACAGCCCTCGGCGCGCCGGGGACCGATATTCGCCTGTTCGGTAAACCGACACTGGCGGGTCGGCGGCGGCTGGGTGTCGCGCTGGCACGTGGCGGGGATCTCGCGACCGCGCGCGAAAAGGCCCGACACGCTGCGCAGTGCGTGAGGCTCGGCGAATGAGCGTCCGCCGCAACCGCTACCTGCAACTCGACGTGTTCGCCCGCACCGCCGGCGGCGGCAACCCGGTTGGCGTCGTGATCGGCGCCGACGGCTGGTCGGATGCCGCGATGCAGCGCCTCGCCGCCTGGACCGAGCTCGTCGAGACCACGTTCGTACTCGAACCCGACTCGCCTGAAGCCGATTACCGTCTGCGACTGTTCACGCCGTCGCGCGAGATCGCCTTCGCCGCCCACCCGAGCCTTGGCAGTGCCCGTGCGGTACTCGAAACCGGCTTCCGAAAGGCGCGCGACAGCAGGCTCGTGCAGCAGTGTGACGTCGGGCTGATCACGATCCGACTGCACGAAGACGACGGCGACGAGGCGCTGTTCCTGCGCGCACCCGACGCGAGCGTGCGCGAACGCGGCTTCGACGCACACCCGCTGCTGGCCGAGGCGCTCGGCGACCGCGCGCCCGGCCGGCTGGCGCCGGCGCTGATGGACGGCGGACGCCGCTGGTGGGTCGCCGAGCTCGCCGATGAACGCTCGCTGCGCGACTGGCACCCCGATCACGACGCAATCCGGCGCCTCGCCGAGGCCACCGACAGCATGGGCCTGTGTGCATTCGCGCGCTGCGGCAACCCGGATTTCGAACTCGCGGTGCGCGCACTTGCCGGAGGCGCCGGGATCACCGAAGACCCGGCTTCGGGCGCCGCCAACGGCCTCGTCGCCGCGTGGCTGCGCGAGGCTGAACCCGACGGGCCGCTCGCGCGCGGCTACCGCGTGAGCCAGGGCCGCGAGATCGGGCGCGACGCGCGGCTGGTGCTGCGTATCGAACGCGACGGCATCTGGGTGGGCGGACGGGCGTTCACCGTCATCGACGGCCACGTGAGCTGGTCGGACACTGCTCACGGCTGAGGCGGCCCAGGCGTGCGCCGTATCCGTTCCTCAGTCCAAAGGGGGCGGCCACCCGCGCGGTGACCGCCCCTCTCAAGCGTCGACCCGGAGCCCGCCCGTCAGAAGCGCAGCGACGCCTCTATGCCCCAGGTGCGCCCCTGGCGCAGCGTCGTGAAGAAACCGCGCGGCCCGAGGAACGAGCGGTCGACCGGCTGGCCGTCGACCTCAGCCGGCGCCCGGTTCGCGGCGCCGCCGAGGCCGGGGACGATCTGGCCGAAGTCGTTGTAGCGTCCGTCGAACCAACGCGTCGCGTTGACCACCGAGTCCTCATCGAGCAGGTTGCGACCGTACAGCGCGACGCGGACGCGCTCGCTCTCGACGCCAAGCCGCAGGCCAACAAGCGTCGCCGCACCGGCCTTGGCGCGGTTGTGCACCTGCACGAACTTCGACGACTCGTAGGTCACGTCGCCCGACACGAACCACTCGTAGCCGGCCGTGAACTGCTGGCTGTAGCGCCCGTTGAGGCTCGCCTGGTGCTCGGACGTGAGCGGCAGCCGGTTGCCGCTGATGTCGCAGAGCTGGCGGTCGGCGTCGGTGAGCTGGTCGATCGGCGGGATCAGGAACCCCCCCGAGTTCAACACGTACTCGAAGTCGTCGCAGCCGTCCTTGAAGCGGGGACGGGTCCACGCGTAGGTCGCACCGACCGTGAGGTTGTCGGTGACCGCCGCCTGCATGTCGAACTCGAAACCCCAGATGTCGGCGCTGCCCTGGTTGGTCGCGATCGACGTGGTGCCGCCGGCAAACCCGCCGATCGCGGTGGTCAGCTGCACGTCATCCGCGTCGATGTAGTAGGCCGCAAAGTTGGTGCGCAGACGGCCGTCCAGCCAGTCGAGCTTCGCGCCGATCTCGACGTTCGTGGAAGTCTCCTCGTCGTAGAACGGCGTACCGACACCCGCACCGTCCGAGCCGTTGACGCCGCCCGGCTTGTTGCCGCGCGCGAGGATGCCGTAGAGCATCACGTCCTCGTTGAGTTCGAAATTGAGTGTCGCGCGGGGCGTGAACGAGTAGAAGGTGCGACCGCCGACGAAGCCGCCCTCGGCTGCAGACTCGACCCGTATCTTTTCCTCTTCGGCGTAACGCGCCTCGATCGTACCGGTGAGGCGGTCGGTGAAGTCGTACTCGAGCAGACCGAAAAGCGCACGGTTGTCGATCGTCTGCGCGATGTTGACGTCCAGGCCGAAGCGGGTGGGATTGTCAGGCGTGATCAGGAACTGGTCGTCGTCCTGGTCATAGTAGAACACGCCGGCAATCCAGCGCAGTCGTTCCTCCTGCGGCGATTCGATCCTGAGCTCCACCGAGTAGTCATCAATGACGTTCTCTTCCTGGGTGGTGATGAACGTAACGTCCGGCCCGATGAAGTCGCTGTCCACGCCGTAGCGGTCACGCTCCGAGCGGAATGCCCCCTGCAGGCGCATGATGTAGCCGGTGCCGCCGATGTCGAACTCGCCGGCGAGCGAGTTCAGCCACTGGTAGCGCTCGAAGCCCTCGAGCGGCACCTGCTCGGGCGTCTGCTGGATCGCGTCGGGCCGCGCCGGGATCGTGCCGCAGTAGTACTGGTTTTCGTTCTCGCCGTAGACGGGCGCGCCGAAGAGCTGCGTCGGCCACTGCGCATAGTTGGCATTCGAGCGGAAACCGGGCGCGCAGTTGTTCTGGTTCGAATCCCACAGGAAGATCGGCGGGAAGCCGTCACGGTCTTTCGAGAACGCGGTGCGGAACCGGATGGAGACGTTGTCGTGCGGCTCCCAGGTGAGTACACCCGATACCGACTTGGTGCGCTCCCAGCCGACCCGCTCGCCGGTCAACTGGTTGCGATACTCGCCGTCGTACTCGTAGTAGCGCCCGTGGACACTGAAGAACAGCTGGTCCTCTACGATCGGGCCGCTGAAGGAAATCGAGTTGTCTGTTTCTCCGTAGCGGCCGTAGGAGGCGCGCGCCCGGCCCTCGAATTCGTTGCTCGGCGAGCGGGTCACGTAGTTGATCGCGCCCGAGTAGGTGTTGCGACCGTACAGCGCGCTCTGCGGGCCCTTGATGATCTCGACGCGCTCGATGTCGTTCATGTCGATCGCCTGCGTCGAGCCGGGCCAGTAGACGCCGTCGACGAAGTAGGCCGTTCCCGACTCGACGCCGAACTGCACCTGCGCGAGCACGTTCGACTGGCCGCGGATCACCGGACGGTCGCCGCGCCGCCCGACGTACGCGCTGTTGCTGAAGCCGGGGGTGAAGCGCGCGATGTCGTCGATGTCCCTGAGGCCCAGGTCCTCGATCGCCCGTTCGCTGAACGCCGATACGCTGACGGGCGCGTCCTGCAGGATCTCTTCGGTTCTGCGTGCGGTGACGACGATCTCTTCGAGCCCCTGCGCACCGGCCGGCGAGCCGGCCACCAGCCCGCCTGCGCCAAGCGCCGCGGCGACCGCGACGACGAGTGACTTGTGCTGCATCCTTCCCTCCCAGTGTAGACTTCACGCGACATTGTGCAGTATTGTATACAATGCCTCGCGTCTACATCCAATGGAACAGGGCACTCAACAGTCCATAGAAGGGATTTTTTTCAATAACTTGCAAATTTTCTGCTGCAGCGTCCACTCACCGGTCGGGTAGCCCACCACGTCTGCTGCAGTCCTGTCGTTTTTGAGCCACGCTCTGTGGCTCAGCGCGGCGCGTACAGCTGCACCAGCGCCCCGTCCGGCGCCTGCACGGTAACCATCGTCGTTTCGCCGATCGCCTCGATCTCGACGTCATGCGGCCCCCGCAGCGTGTCGATGCCCCGGTCGGCCAGCCTTGCAGGCAGCGCGCGGATGTCGGCGACCTCGTAGCGCACCGCCAGTATCCCGAGGTTCGGCGCGTCCGCCCTCGCCGAGAGGTCACGCCCGTCGAGCCCCGCGAACTGCATCAGCTCGAGCCGGCCGATCTCGCTGCCCGGATCGGCCTCGAGGATGCGCGTGCGCCGCGGGATCTCGGTGACGAGGTTCTGCGGCAGCCCGAAGTTGTTCGGGCCCGCCGCCGGGTCGAGAAAATCGCCGGACCAGAAATGCGTCATGCCCAGCCCGTCGTGGAAGAAGCGATCGGCGCGCTCGATGTCGGCGACCATCTGCATCGCGTTGAACGGCTGGCTCAGCCGCTCGAAGTCCCAGAACGCATCAAGCGGCGGCTCCAGCCGCTCGTAGAGCGCCACGTTGATGCCATCCGGCCCCTTCAGCACGACGTTGGCGAGCACCGACGGCGCGAAGTCGAAGCGCACCGGTTCGCTCTCCGAGTGCCAGCCGATCGCGAGCGCATCGGCGTACACGCGGTCCAGGTCCCGCGCCCGCAGCATCAGGCTGAAATACCCGCCGGTGTCCCACGCCCGCGCACCCACGCGGACCGGTGTCTGCTCGACGCCGATGAAGCGCACGAATCGCAGGTGCCCGAAGGTGCTGCCCGGCGCACGGATCAGCAGGTATTCACCCGCGGCCGAGTCCGGCAGGCCCCAGTGGTCGAGCTCGGAGCGCCGCATCGCGCCGCGGGACACGACCTCCCAGCCGCCGACGTCGCGGAACAGGCGTGACGCCGCATCCAGATCACGGACGCTGATTACCGCTTCCTGCCATGGGCGGTCGAGCACCGCATCGACGGCGCGCGCGTCCGCGTCGGCCTCTTCGCGCTCCCCGGCGCCCGCCGCGAACACGAACAGCACCGCAGCCGTCAATACGAGCACCGCTGCGATCGACACCCGGTTCGTCATTGCTACCATCCCTCCATGGCCCGTATTCGGCGGAGCGCCGTCGATCCACCGTGTTCACAGAAAAGGTCTTCGTTTACGGCACGCTGCGCCGCGGCGGCAGCAACCACCGGCTGCTGCGCGCGAGCCGGCGACTCGGCGAGTGGGTCACACCGAAAGCCTACCGGATGCTCGACCTCGGCGCGTACCCCGGGGTGATCGACGGCACCGATTCGATCCGCGGCGAGGTCTACGCGGTCTCGCCGGCGGTGCTGCGCAGGCTCGACGCCCTGGAAGATCACCCGTGGCGATACCGTCGCCGCCGCCTCGACACGCCGTGGGGTGCGGCCTGGATCTACATCCACCGCGCACCGGTGCGCCGCCCGCGCCGGATCGCCGGCGGCGACTGGCTGGCGCGACGTGCCGGTTGCGATCGGGGCCGAATCGCGTAGCTTGGCCGGTCATGAGCACCGGGCCGCAGCACACCGCATCCCCCCAGGCCGAGGCATTCGCGGCCGTCGCCGAGCAGTTCCGCCAAGCCGAACAGTGGTCCCCGGCAGAACTCGCCAAGGTCCAGACCGAGCTGCTCGGGCGACTGCTCGCGGACGCCGCCGCACACGTGCCGTGGCACCGCGAGCACACCGCGCCGGTGCTCCGCGACGCGCCCGGCGAGTCCCCACTGACGCTACTCGAGCGTGTGCCGGTGCTCACGCGCACGATGATCCAGGCACAGCAGGCGGCGCTGATCAGCGAACGGCACCAGCCCGACGGCGTGGTCGATTTCTCGACGTCGGGCTCGACCGGCACTCCGGTGACGGTGCGCTGGAACCGCGCGGCCAATCTCGTCCAGGCGGGACTGGTCGCGCGCCACTACCGCTGGTTCGACAGCGACCCGGCGGCCAAGCTTGCGGGCCTCCGCGTGGTGACCGGCAGCGATGGCGTCAGGCGCGGGCGGGGCTGGTTCCCGGGCGCCGCTGCCGGAGAGACCGCTGACATGGACGCCTCCTTTCCGGTGCGCAAACAGCTCGAGTGGCTGCTGCATGAAGACCCCCGGTACCTGATGACCTACCCGAGCAACGCGCGCGCGCTGCTGCTCGAGGCGCGTGCGCAGGGGGTGAAGCCCACACGCCTCGAGCGTATCCACAGCTTCGGCGAGGCGATGGCCGACGAGTTGCCGGCGCTCGCCCGATCGATCTGGAACGTACCGGTCGCGGACCGCTACAGCGCCCGCGAGGTCGGGCTGGTCGCCATCCAGTGTCCGACCGGCGATGGCTACCACGTGCAGGCCGAATCGGTGCTCGTGGAGCTGCTCGACGCGCACGACCGGCCGGTACCCGAGGGGGAGACGGGCCGCGTCGTGATCACGAACCTCCACAATCGGGCGATGCCGATGATCCGGTATGCGATCGGCGATTACGCGGCGGCCGGGCCGCCATGCCGCTGCGGCAGCCCGCTGCCGGTACTGAAGCGTATCCTCGGCCGCACGCGGAACATGTTCGTGATGCCTGACGGTGATGTGCTGTGGCCGCGGTTCAGTTCGCAGGAACTCGGCAACGTGGCGCCGATCCGCCAGTTCCAGCTCGTCCAGACGAGTCTAGACGAGGTGATCTTCCGCCTGGTCGCCATGCGCGCGATTACCGCCGAAGAGGAATCCACGCTCGAGTCGCTGGTTCGCCGGCGTCTGCTTGGTGACTACCGGCTGGAGTTCCGTTACGTCGACGACATTCCCCGCAGTGCGAGCGGCAAGTACGAGGACTTCCGCAGTGAGGTCGCGCAGGATGGAGCGGTCAGTCATGCCTGATTCGATAACGCCGACGGCCGAAGCAAGTGACGCCGACGCACTGCTGCGAGCGTCGGCGGCGTGGGCCGGCGACCTGGCCGAAGCCGTATGTCCGGTCTCGGGAGCGCAGCCGTGTGCCGACTTCCACGTGCCGTGGCAGGAACTGCGCCTGCTTGGGCTGGCTGCGGGCCCCGAGCGCCACGAAGCCTTCTTCTCGCGCACCTTCGACAGCCTCGCGGCGGCTGGACACCGGCGCGTACTGATCGCCGGCGCCGCAGACTACGGTATGCTCGCGTGCGTGCATCGGGGTTTCGGAAAACGCGCGCTGTCACCGGTCGTTGCAGACCTCTGCGCCACGCCGCTGATGCTCTGCGCGTGGTACGGCGCAGCACGCGGGCTTGCGGTCTCGACCGTGCAGGCCGACCTCACCCACGTCACGCCCGACGCCCCCTGGGTCGAAGACGGCTTCGACGTGATCACCAGTCACTCGGTCCTGCGCTATTTCGCATCCGAGGCGCGGACCGCGGTGCTGGCGCGCTGGCGGGCGCTGTTGCGACCGGGCGGCGCGCTGGTGACGGTGACGCGGCTGGTGCCCGAGGCCGCGTCGCCCGCCGTCGATTCCGGCCACGTCGAGCGTTTCGTCGAGCGGGCCCTGCAGGCCGCCGAAGCGCTGGATGGGGTGCCGATGGACCGGGGCCGTCTCGCACGGCGTGCCGCGCGTTTCGCGCGCGCCGGCGGGTTTCATCCGACGCGCAGCATCACCGAGGTCGCCGACGTGTTCGAGGCCGCCGGCTTCCGGATCGAGCGGCTCGACGACACCCGGATCGACGGCGCACTCGGCAGCGGCGATGCGGCGCCCGGGTCCGCGCGCCGGGCGCGTTACGCCGAGATCGTGGCGGTGCGCCCGTGACCGCGCGTCCGTCGCCGGGCCTGCGTGCGCTGGTCGAAGCGAATGCGCCGTACTGGGGCGGCGAGGCCGAGGTCTGCGTCACGTATTTCCGTTCACCGTCGCGCACCGCGGCGACCGACCGGCTGTGGCTGCTGCGCCAGTGCTACAAGGAGATGGTCGACGGCGTCGTGTTCCGGCTGCTGGCGATGCAGGGCGCTTACCCGGTAGCCGCGCTGGGCCCGGGCGGCGTGCCGGTCGACGAGGACACACGCACCGAGGTCGCCCACTTCCTCGCGTACGCCGACGCGCTGCGCGTGCTCGACGGACCCGATGCGCC
>PWYM01000278.1 GCA_003567855.1 Gammaproteobacteria bacterium
CGGCATCGGCGTTGATGACGCCGCCGCCGGCGTAGATCAGCGGGCGCTGACTGTCGGCGAGCATGCGGAAGAAGACCTCGCACGCATCGCTGTCGAGCCGGTTGTCGCGCAGCTTGCGCAGCCGGTGGCGGTAGCCCGGGATAGGCAGCTGACCGCTGCCCTGGAAGACGCCTTCCCAGTTCTGGACGTCCTTCGGGATATCGACGACGACCGGGCCGGGGCGCCCCGTGCGTGCGATTTCGAACGCGGTCCGAATCGTCGCCTCGAGCCTGGTCGCTTCGGTGACGAGGAACACGTGCTTGGCGACCGATCCCATCAGCGTGGCCACGGGGGCTTCCTGGAATCCGTCGGTGCCTATTGCGCCGGTGGGCACCTGGCCGGTGATCACGACGATGGGTACCGAGTCGGCCATGCAGTCGCGTACCGGCGTGACGGTGTTGGTGGCTCCTGGGCCCGAGGTGACCATCACGACGCCGACCTTGCCCGAGGCGCGCGCGTAGCCCGCGGCCATGAAGCCCGCGCCCTGTTCGTTGGCTGGCACGATCAGCGGCATCGGCTGGACGCCGTTGTCGGCATGGGTTTCGTTGTAGCGGAACACCGCGTCGTAGGTCGGCAGGATGGCGCCGCCGGAGTAGCCGAAGATCGTGTCCACACCCTCGTCGGCGAGGACCTGCACGATCATGTCGGCGCCGGTCATGCGGCTGCCGGCCAGCGGATGCGGCACGCCCGGGTCGGCATGGGGTGCGGTCAGTGTGGCCAAGATCGTCGGTCCTGTGTGCGGGCGTTAAGTCGGCGCGGTGAGCAGGGGGTTCGTTCGAGTGTCGGGGATATCATTTTGCATTGCAATAGGGAAGCCTTTGCGCGAGTATCTCCAGCCCCGACGGCGACGGACCTGACCCGCGCACATGCGACACGTGATCTCCATCCTGCTGCAGAACGAGAGTGGCGCGCTGACGCGTGTCGCCGGCATGTTCGCCACGCGTGGCTACAACATCGAGACGCTGAGTGTCGCGCCCACCGAGGACGAGACGCTGTCACGGCTCACGCTGGTCACCACGGGTTCGGATGACGTGGTCGCCCAGATCAGCAAGCAGCTCGCCAAGCTCGTCGACGTCGTCGCGATGGCCGACATGAGCGCCGGCGAACACATCGAGCGCGAGCTCGGGCTGTTGAAGTTCCGCGTCGCCGACGAGGCACGGGTCGCGATCGACCAGCTGGCCGACAACTTCGGCGCGCGCGTACTCGACGACACGCCGGCGCACTACACGCTCGAGCTCACCGGCAGCGAGCAGCAGATCGACAGCTTCCTCGACGCGCTGCCCGGCGGCGTGCAGCTGCTCGCCGTCGTGCGCAGCGGCCCACTCGCGATCAGTCGCGGTCCGCAGAAACTGAGTGTGCCTACCGGACAATGAGATGACCGGACCCGCGGCCGAATGGTCGGATGCCCACGCCCGGCGCTCGGCGGCGCGCCTGCGCGACGCGCGCCGCATCGTCGTGAAGGTCGGGTCGGCGCTGCTCGTCGACGACCAGACCGGGCGCCTCGACGAGCACTGGCTCGCCGGTCTCGTCGGTGACCTCGCGCGGGTGCGGAGCAGGGGGCAGCAGGTCGTCGTCGTGTCGTCGGGGGCGATCGCGCTCGGCAGCCGCACGCTGGGACTGGTGCCGCGGCGCAACCGGCTCGACGAGTCGCAGGCCGCGGCCGCGGTCGGCCAGATCCAGCTCGCACGCGCGTGGCGCAACGCGCTGTCGGTGCACGGGCTGGAGGTCGCCCAGGTGCTGCTTACACTCGACGACAGCGACCACCGTCGCCGCTACCTCAATGCCCGCAACACGCTTGAGACGCTGCTGCGCCTGGGCGTCGTGCCGGTCGTGAACGAGAACGACACCGTTGCGACCGCCGAGATCCGCTACGGCGACAACGACCGCCTCGCCGCGCGCGTCGCACAGATGATCAGCGCCGACTGCCTCGTGCTGCTGTCCGATGTCAGCGGGCTCTACGCGCGCGACCCGCGGGTCGATCCGGCCGCGGCGCTGGTGCCCGAGGTCGCGACGCTGACGCCGGACATCCGGGCGATGGCAAGCGACGCGGTCACCGGCGGCATGGGCTCCGGCGGCATGCGTACCAAGCTGCTCGCCGCCGACGTCGCAACGTCGGCGGGCACCGCGATGGTGATCGCGTACGGGCGACGCGAAGCACCTCTTGCCGCGCTCGAATCGGGCGAGGCGTGCACGTGGTTCCTGCCCGGCGCGGTGTCGCCGGTGACCGCGCGCAAGCAGTGGATCGCCGGCACGCTGCAGCCGACCGGTGAACTGTGCGTCGATGACGGTGCCGCGCGCGCGCTGGCCGCCGGCGCCAGCCTGCTCGCCGCCGGGGTGCGCAGTGTAGACGGCACTTTCGGCCGCGGTGACGCGGTGCGCATCCTCGGGCCCGACGGCGTCGAGATCGCCCGCGGACTCGCCGCCTACTCGAGCGACGAGGCGCGCCGCATCGCCGGTCGGCACAGTGGTGAGATCACCGATCTGCTAGGCTATCGCGGGCGCGATGCGCTCGTTCACCGCGACGACCTGGTGCTCGCGCGCACCACCGGCTGAATGCCGCCCGTGAAGGTCACACCGGACGACCCCGTGCACGACGACGCCGCCCTGTCCCAGTCCATCGATCCGCCGCGCCCGGACACCGAACTGCCGGCGCTGATGGCGCGCATGGGTCGCGCCGCGCGTGAGGCCGCCGGCGTGCTTGCGCGTGCAGATGGCACTGCGCGTGATGCATCGCTGCACGCGGCGTCACGCCTGCTGCGCGCGCGCGTCGACCGTATTCTTGCCGCCAACGCCCGTGACCTCGCCGCCGCCGATGCGCGCGGCATCAGCGGCGCGTTCCGCGACCGGCTGCAGCTTGATGCCGCACGCGTGGAGGCGATGGCCGCCGCGGTCGACGCGGTCGTAGCACTCCCGGATCCGATCGGCACGGTGATGGCCGAGTGGACCCGGCCCAACGGGCTGCGGCTGCAGCGCGTGCGCGTGCCGCTGGGCGTGATCGGCATCGTCTACGAAAGCCGTCCGAACGTGACCGCCGACGCCGCCGCGCTGTGCCTGAAGTCCGGCAACGCGGTGATCCTGCGCGGCGGCTCCGAGAGCTTTCACTCGAGCCGCGAGATCCACGCATGCGTCGCCGACGCGCTCGCCACCGGAGGGCTGCCGTCCACTGCGGTGCAGATGGTGCCGACCACCGACCGCGATGCCGTAGGCAAGCTGCTCGGCGGACTGTCGGGCTGCGTCGATGTCGTCGTCCCGCGCGGCGGCCGCAGGCTGATCGAACGGGTACAGCGCGATGCCCGCGTGCCGGTGATCGGCCACCTCGAGGGCCTGTGCCACGTCTACGTCCATGTCGCCGCCGATGCCGACATGGCACGCGAGATCGTGCTGAACGCAAAGATGCGCCGCCCCGGCATCTGCGGCGCCGCCGAGACGCTGCTCATCGACGAGGCCGCCGCCCCCGCACTGCTGCCCGACATCGCCACGGCGCTGCGCGCCGCCGGCTGCGAACTGCGCGGCGATGCGACCGCGTGCGCGCTCGTCCCGGAGATGGTCGCGGCCACTGAAGAGGACTGGCGCACCGAGTACCTCGATGCGATCCTCGCGGTGCGCGTGGTCCCCGGCATCGACGCGGCGATCGAACACATCCGCGACTACGGTTCGGGACATACCGAGGCCATCGTCACCGACGACGCGTCGGCGGCGCGGCGTTTTCTCGACGAGCTCGACAGCGCGATCCTGCTGCACAACGCATCGACGCAGTTTGCCGACGGCGGCGAGTTCGGCATGGGTGCGGAGATCGGCATCGCGACGGGGCGCGTGCACGCCCGCGGCCCAGTCGGCGTCGAGCAGCTGACGAGCTGGAAGTACCTGGTGCACGGTACCGGCCAGGTTCGGCCGTGAAGGGCGGCGCCGGGCGACGGTGAGCACGGCGGGTGTCGACCTCGTCGTCATCGGCGGCGGCATCAACGGCACCGCCATCGCCCGTGACGCCGCACTGCGCGGACTGTCCGTCGTGCTCGTCGAGGCCGAGGACCTCGCCTCTGGTACCAGCGGCTGGTCCAGCCGGCTGATCCACGGCGGCCTGCGCTACCTGGAATACCTTGAATTCGGACTGGTGCGCGAGTCGCTCGCCGAACGCCGGCGACTGCTCGCCGGCGCGCCACACCTCGTGCGGCCGCTGTCGCTGCTGATTCCGCTCGCGCCGCGCGGGCGTCGCCCGGCGTGGATGATCCGTGCGGGCCTCCACCTCTACGACCTGCTGGCCCGTGATCCGTCGCTGCCGCGCCATCGCACCGTCGACGCCGCCGAAATCCGGGAACGGCTCGGAGGCGGTGCAAGCGGCGCGCCGTCGCGCGCGGCGCTCTACCACGACGCGCAGGTCACGTGGGCCGAGCGCCTGGTCATCGAGAACGCGCTCGATGCCGCCGCCGCGGGTGCCGCGATCCGCACGCGTACGCGTATCGCCGCGCCGTGGACCCGCGACCATCGCCTGCAGGGCATCGAACTCGACACCGGCGAACGCATTGCTGCGCGGCGGGTCGTCAACGCCGCCGGACCGTGGGTCGACGCGGTGCTTTCCGGGCGCGACGAGGCGGCACTGCTCGGCGGCACACGGGGCGCCCACCTGGTGCTCGATGCGCCCGATCCTGCGCCGACGAGCGCGTTGTACGCCGAGGCCGAAGACGGCCGCCCGGTGTTCGTGATTCCGTGGGCCGGGCAGCTGCTGGTCGGCACCACCGACGTCGCCCACGAGGGCGACCCGCGCGAGGTCGAAGTCACGCCGGCCGAGCGTGACTACCTGCTCGCCGTGGTGGCGCGGTTCTGGCCATCGCTCGGCACGCCGGCGTCGATCGCGCACGCGTATTCCGGCGTGCGACCGTTGCCGGCGCACGGTTCGGGCGCGAGCAGTGCGCGCGTGACCCGTCGCCACCACCTGCACGCACATGGCGGCGCGCTGGCCGGCCTGTACAGCGTCGTCGGCGGCAAGCTCACGACCGCGCGGGCCCTCGCCGAGGAGGTCGTCGACCGGGTGGTCGCCGATGCCGGCGTGCGCGCCGGCCCCTGTCTGACGCGCGAGCGCCCGTTGCCTGGCGGGGTTGCGGTCGACGGCGACGCATCGTCGCTGCCGGGCGTGGACGAGGCGACCGGTACGCGCCTGCGATCGATCTACGGCGCGCGCGCAGCCCGCATCGCCGAACGGCTTGCGACCGGTGGCGCGTACGCGGTCACCGTGTGCCCTCACGGCGGCGGCACGATGGCCGAGTTCACCTTCGCGCTCGAAGAGGAATGGGCGACGACCGTCGCCGACTTCGTGTACCGGCGCAGCATGCTCGGGCTGGGGCCCGACTTCGGCCTCGCTGCAGCGCGCCGCTGCCTGGCGTGGGCCGCCGTGCACCTGGACTGGCCGGCCGAGGCGTGTGACCGCCAGTGGGCGCAGTGCCTCAGGCTGGCCGAGCTGCGGCTCGCGCGGGCGCGCCACCATTGCGATGCGGATTGGCGCGCCGCGCTCGACTGATATGATCGCAGTGTCCCGGGGCGCCGCACCGCTCCGGCCAGCGTTCACACCCGCGAGGACCGATCATGCAGCAGGGCCCGGACAGCGAGCGCAACGCCGACGGATGGAGAAGCGTCAAGCGGCGCACGATCGTGCTGACGGCGCTGATCGTCATGCTGCCGTTGCTCTGGCTGCTCTTCGGGCTGCACCTGCCGGTCGTTCCGCAGCTCGCGCTGGGCCTGCTCGGCATCGGCGTGCTCGCGGTTGCGACGGCCTGGACGGTGGCCGCCGTACCGCGCGGTTCCCGGCGGGCCTGAGGCGCGGCCGCTGCGATGGCTGCCGCGCCGCGCTCTGCCGGCACGGCGGTGATGCGATGGGCTGTACCGGTCACGCTGGCGCTGCTGTGGGCCGGCGTTGGCAGCGCTTCGGCGGATGTGTCTGCAGCTGCGCTGTCGCGCGATGCCGCCGTCAACGCATTCGTCGCGCAGTGGGCCGATGACGAGGGTCCCGGCTTCGCATGGGCCGCGATGCACGACGGTGCGGTCGTCACGCGCGGCGCACGCGGGCTTGCCAGCGTCGAGCACGTGTTGCCGTTGACGCCGGATTCGCGCTTCAACGCCGCGTCCATCGCCAAGCCATTTACCGCGTGGGCGGTCCTCGACCTCGTCGAGGGAGGGGGGCTGGCACTCGACGACACCGTCGAGTCACTGCTGCCGGGCCGCTTCGGCTTCGACGATGCGGTCACCGTCGAGCGGTTGCTGCAGCATACCGGTGGTTTGCAGGACTACTGGGCGCTGTCGGCGCTCGCCGGCATCCATCCGGGTGACCTGATCACCCAGCAGCATGCGCTGGCGCAGATCGCGCGCGTCGCCGGTACCCCGGCGTTTACCCCGGGGAGTCGCCACGGCTATTCCAACAGCGGCTACATCGTGCTCGCCGAGCTGGTGCGCGAGCGCTCCGGAAGCCCGCTCGCCGAGCGGCTGGCCACTCGCCTGTTCGAACCGCTCGGCATGCAGGCCTCGGTGGTCATCGACTCGCCACGCGGCGTGGTGCCGGGCCTTGCCGAGGCCTACGAGACGCGGCGGGACGTGGTGCTGCGTACGCCGCTGCAGAGTGGCGTGCACGGTTCGGGCAACCTCGTGACCACCGTCGACGACCTGCTGCGCTGGTCGCGCTGGCTGCTCGATGCCGACGGTGGCGCCGAGTGGCTCGAGCGCCTGCGCGGGCAGCCGCACTTCGATGCGCTGCCTGCGCCGGGGTACGGCCGCGGCGTGCAGGTCGGGCGCCACGGCGATGCCGAGGCGGTCTGGCACAGCGGTGCGAACGCGGGCTACCGGGGCTACTGGCTGCTGCTGCCCGAAACCGGCACCGCGGTAGCGGTGCTCGCCAACCACGCCGACGTGCCGGTCGAGCGCGTCGCGCGCGGGCTCGCCGACCTGGTGCTTGCCGATGGCGCCGTTGCCGTCGATCCCGGCGACGACGATGGACCCCGCGTGGCCGTGCCCGCTGGGCCCGACGAGGCTGAAGCCGCGCGCTACGAGGGCCTGTACCTGCTCGAGACGGGTGTGCTGTTCAGCGTGCGCTGGCTGCGCGGTGGGTTGCACCTGATGATGAGCGGCACGCCGGTGGCGCTCGAGCCCGTGGCCGAGCATCGCTTCACAGTCGCCGGCGACGACGCCGAACTCGCGTTCGAACTCGACACGCGCGGAGAGGTGAACGTCGCGCGCCTGCACCTGCCCGAGGCGACGCTGCGCGCCGACCCGCAGACGCCTGCGCGCAAGCGCCGGCGGGCGCTGCGCGACTACGCCGGCGAATGGTATTCGGACGCGCTCGGTGTGGCGTGGACGCTTGCACCCGACGACGACGGCCGGCTGGTCATCGAGCGCCGGCGGGCGGCAGATTTCCGCGTGCGGCCGCTGCGCGAGAACCTGTTCGTGGAGTGGGAGACCGGTGACCTCAGGCTGCGTTTCGAGCGCGACTTTCGCGGTCGAGCGCGCACGATGTACGTGTCCGTGGACCGTGCGCGCGACATCGAGTTCACGCGTCGCTGACCGGCTTCAGGTTATCCTCGGGATCCGTTTCGATCAGGGAGAGATCATGGCATTCGACACCGAACACCATCCCGGCGTGAATGCGTCGGTGGCGCCACAGACCGAAGGTTTTCGTCTCAACCACACGATGCTGCGCGTGCATGACCCGAAGGTTTCGCTCGAGTTCTACTCGCGCGTGTTCGGCATGCGCGTGCTGCGCCGGCTGGACTTCGCGGAGATGAAGTTCTCGCTGTATTTTCTCGCCCGCCCGGAACCCGGCGAGACCGTACCCGAGGAGGCCGGCGCGCGCACCGAGTGGGTGTTCAGCCAGCGCGGCATTCTCGAACTCACGCACAACTGGGGCAGCGAGGACGACCCCGGGCAGCGCTACCACAACGGCAACGACGATCCGCAGGGCTTTGGCCACATCTGCTTCTCGGTGCCCGACCTGGACGACGCGGTACGCTGGCTGGACGACAACGACGTCGCCTTCGTGAAGCGCCCCGAGGACGGGCGCATGCGCGATGTCGCGTTCGTGCGCGACCCGGACGGCTACTGGATCGAGATCGTCGAGCCGGCGCGCACCCGCGGCTTCGGCGACTGAGCCTGGACGGCGCCGGCCGTGCTACTCCGGCCGGCGGAACTTCAGCGTCATGCGGTCGGACTCGCCGAGCTCGTCGTACGGCGCATGGTCGAAGTCGGGGTCCGGCGGGTCACCGGTGCCGTACATGGACGAGGCGCGCGTCGGTGGCAGCGTCCAGACGCCGAAGGGGTGGTCGCGCGTGTCGTCGGGGTTCGCGTTGATCTCCGAACGCTCGACGAGCTCGAGCCCCGCGGCCTCGAAGCGCTCGATGACCCACGCCTCGGTGACGTAGCCGGTCTCGGCGAAACGCTCGGGGTCGGCCGGGCCGGGTGCGGCACGATGCTGTTTCAGCGCGAGGATGCCGCCGGGCCTCAGTGCCGCGGAGAGTTCCTCGACGACCTTGTCGTCGAGGCCCCAGCGGATCCACCCGTGCACCGCGCGGGCGGTCAGGATGAAATCGAATGCCGCCTCCGGCAGTGGCGCCGAGCGCGCGCCGAAGTTGATCAGCTCCACGTCGCCGTAGATTTCGGGCTGCTCGACGAAGCGGCGTTCGAACGCGGCACGCCCCTGGCGCCAGCGGTCGTCGAGTTCGGGGTCGTCAAGGTCGGCGGCGGTGGCAAAGTAGCGCCCGCCGGTGCGGTCGGCGTAAGGGGCGAGGATGTGGGTCCACCAGCCGGCGCCGGGCGCGAGTTCGAGGATGTCCATGCCGGGCGCAAGCCCCCAGAACTCGAGCGATGCCTGCGGATTGCGTTCATCGTCACGGGCGCGGTGCGCATCCGGACGCCAGTCGCCGGCGATGACCTCGGCGAGTACGTCATCGGCGGACGCCGCCGGCGGTACGGCCAGCCCCAGCATGGCCAGCAGCGTGGCCGCTGCCGCAGTGGCGCCTGTACGGTGGTTCAGGGTCATGTGGAGTCTCCCGGGTCGCGGTGGCCTCAGACGGATGCCCGCGCCAGGCAAACGGTGCGCGCCACCCCAGTGTAGTGCAAAAGGCGGGGCGACGATGCAGCACTGACGAGCGCCACGGCGCGCTGCCGGCAACTCCCGTGCGCGCCTGTGGACGCGGTACGGACTCACGCCTTGCGCGTGTAGTCCGCGTACGACTTCTCCTCGACGATGCTCGACCCAAGTGCTACGTTGATTTCCTTCTTGATCGCCGCGCGCCGGTCGTTCTGCAGGTACACCGAGCGTGCGAGCTCGATGAAACGCGCGTCGAACTCGCCGGCCGCCTCCATGAGGCGGATGTCGTCCTCGATCTCCCACAGGGCTTCATTGACCGACTTGAGCCGCGCCCGCGCATCGCCGACGCCGCGTGCCGCCCATGCCGAGGCCTGCCAGCGCGACTCGAGCAGTTCGAGTTCACGGCGCACGTTGGCGATCTTGGCCGGGTCGCCGATGCGCTCGCGCTTGATCTCGAGGATCGTGATCTTGTCTATCAGTTCGCCCGGCGATACCGGGACTTCGATTTCGGTGCTCACGTGACGGGCTCCGTGGTGTCGCGTGTGAATCGGCCGGCGGCGAACGCGTCGAGCCGCTCGATGACATCGTCGACTTCGATCAGGTCCATGACGCCGGGCTGTTCGATCTTGGTGCCCCAGCGCAGCGATGCCGCGGGGCGGTCGAGAAAACGTTCGGCGGCCTCGGGGTGGCGGTTCACGCTCAGCGCGATGCTGTCGTACGGGCCGCTGCGGTGCGGGTCGGTGCACGCGTACAGGCCGAGCACCGGCGTGCCGACGGCGGTGCCGATGTGCGCCGGCCCCGAGTCGGGACTGACAAGCAGCGTCGCGCGTTCGAGCACCGCGGCGAGTTCGACCAGTGTGTCTTCACCAATGGTGTTGATCAGCGGGACGGCGGCGTCGGCGGCGATCGCGTGTCCCATCTCGCGTTCTATGGGGCTCGGCCCGCCGCACAGCACGACCCGCCAGCCGTGCTCGCGCACCGCGTGCTCGGCCACCCGGGCGTAGCGTTCGGCGCGCCAGTTGCGAAGCGGGTGGCTCGAGCACGGGCTGATCACCAGTGTAGGCGGCGCATCGTCGGGGATCACGCCGCGCGCATAGGCGCGTGCGTCGTCGGTGATCGGCAGGTCCCAGCGCGGCGGCGCCGGTGGCGCGCCGCAGGCGTGCGCGAAACCCATCAGCACGTCGAGCACGTGCGTGACCGGCGCCTCCGCGATGCGCTCGCGCACGAACCATCCGTGCAGTTCGCGTTCACGGCTGCGCGGATACCCGAGCCGCCGCCGGGCGCGCGCGAGCGCCGACACGAGGTTCGCACGAAACGACAGCTGCATCAGCAGCAGGCGGTCGAAGCGCCGGTTGCCGAGCGCGCGGCGCACCGTGGCCAGCCCGCGCAGCCCCGCCGATTTCCTGAGTTGCACGAACTCGATGTCGGGGATGCCGCCGAGGAGTTTCGCCTCGACGTGGCCGATCACCCACGTGAAACGCGTCTCGGGCCACAGTTGCTGCAGTGCGCGCACCACCGCGAGCGCGTGGCAGACGTCGCCTATGGAGGACAGGCGCACGATGCAGACGTCGCGAGGAGATGCTTCCACGGCAGGCCTTCAGCTGTAGCGCGACGGCGGCGGCGCCGGACGCGGGTGGCGGGGGGCGTACATGGCATGACCCATGTGCGCGACCCAGGACCTTGGCTGGTAGGGCAGCACTTCCAGCGGTTCTCCGGCCTTGAGCCGGCGTTGCACGTC
>PWYM01000146.1 GCA_003567855.1 Gammaproteobacteria bacterium
CGAGCGTGCCGGTGATGATGTCGACCCGGCCCATGACGTCGCGGTATTCGTGCGTGCCGCGCCCGGAGGCGCCGAGGAAACCGGTGGCGTGGCAGTCGTCGATCATGACCATCGCGTCGTAACGGTCGGCGAGGTCACAGATGGTGCCGAGGTTCGCGATGGTGCCGTCCATGGAGAATACGCCGTCGGTGGCGATCAGCCGCGTGCGGGCGTCAGCGGCGCCTTGCAGATGGGCTTCGAGTTCGGTCATGTCATTGTGCGCGTAGCGCAGCCGTCGTGCCTTGCTCAGCCGGATGCCGTCGATGATGCTCGCGTGGTTCAGCGCATCGCTGATGACGGCGTCGCGTTCGTCGAGGAGCGTCTCGAACAGCCCGCCATTGGCGTCGAAACATGACGGGTAGAGGATCGTATCCTCGGTGCCCAGGAAACGGCTGATGCGCGACTCGAGTTCCCGATGCGGCGTCTGCGTGCCGCAGATGAAGCGTACCGATGCCATTCCGTAGCCGTAGCGGTCCAGCGCGTCGTGCGCGGCGCGCACGAGTTCCGGGTGATTGGCGAGGCCCAGGTAGTTGTTCGCGCAGAGGTTGATGACCTCGACGGGTTCTGCGCCTGGCACGCGGATGACGGCCTCCTGTGGCGAGTCGATCACGCGTTCGGTCTTGTACAGGCCTTCGTCGCGCAGCGTCTGCAGCGACTGGTCGAGTTGTTCTAACAAGCTGTGCTTCAATGGACGCGCTCCACGGCCGTTCAGGCTGCTGGCGGGTGAGGCCGGTATTGTACCAGCGAGGGGTAGGCGGGATGACGAGGAACGCCCGCGCGGCGGACAGCGACGAGACAACGCAGCGCATCGACAAGTGGCTGTGGCACACGCGTTTCTACAAGACCCGGACGCTGGCCTCCGAGGCGGTGCGCGGCGGCCACGTCAGGCTCAACGGCGAAACCGCGCGGCCCGCGCGCAGCGTCCGGGTCGGTGACTGGCTCGAGATCAACAAGTCGCAGCAGCTCTACAGGATCCGCGTGCTCGCGCTGCCCCCGCGTCGCGGGCCGGCGCCGGAGGCGGCGGCCTGCTACGAAGAGGACCCGGAAGCCCGCGCGCGCCGGGAAGCCGAGGTCGAGCGCATCCGCCTCGACCGCAGGCTCGCGCCGGGCACGCCCGGGCGCCCTGACCGCCGCACCCAACGCAAGCTGCGCCAGATCAAGCAGCAGTGACGCGGTCGATCGATCGGGCGGGTCGCCACACCCTCATCAAGGGGCTCGCGGGGTTGCCGGCGTTCGAACTTCGGGTCGATATCAAGACCATGGCGCGACTGTGCAGCGGCCGCTAGCCCTTTACGCGTCCGTGCCGAAGGCTCAACATTGGGTTCCGCCCTTTTCAGCCGCGCTCGCACCCTGATCGGCGGTGCGCCGGCCCGGCAGCGGCGCCTGCGGCGCCGGCCGGGCATCGCGGCACGAACCGGAGTCGCTCCATGGCCGTGAATCCCGAACTGCCCCCTGTAGAGGAAGGCCCGGGTCTGCTGACCCTCCCGCCGCGCTGGAAGCCTGCCGAGCGCATCAACCGCTGGTGGCTGACCGACGAGGCGACCTGCGTGCAGACGCTGCTCTCGCGCTGCGTCAATGACCCGGAGATGGATGCCGACATCACCGGGACGGCGACCGGGCTCGTCGAGGCCGTGCGGGAGAACCGTCATCGCAAGAGCGGAATCGACGCCTTCATGCACGAGTACGACCTCTCCTCGGAAGAGGGCGTCGTGCTGATGTGTCTTGCCGAAGCGCTGTTGCGTATTCCCGACGCCGACACCGCTGACCGGCTGATCGCCGATAAGCTCGCTGCCGGTCATTGGGAAGAACACCTGGGCACCAGCGAGTCGCTGTTCGTGAACGCCTCGACCTGGGGCATGATGCTCACCGGGCGCCTGGTGAAGCCGAGTGCCGAGACGCGCGAGCGCCCCGCGAAGTTCCTGCACCGCATGGCCACTCGTGTCGGCGAACCGGTCATGCGCACCGCGATGCGACAGGCGATGCGCGTGATGGGGCACCAGTTCGTGATGGGGCGAGATATCGGCGAGGCGCTGCGCCGGGCCGTCAAGGGTGATAATCGCAAGTACCGCTACTCCTACGACATGCTCGGCGAAGCCGCACTGACGACGGCCGACGCCGATGCCTACTTCGACGCCTACAGCGTCGCGATCCGCGAGGTCGGCGACTCGCTGACGCGTACCCCGGAGGTCGTCGCGGCACCCGGGGTGTCGGTCAAACTCTCTGCGCTGTATCCGCGTTATGATTTCCACCACCGGGAAGCCGCGGTGGATACGCTCACCGAGCGACTGACCGACCTCGCGCTGCTCGCGCGCGACGCTGGCATCGCGCTGACCGTCGATGCAGAAGAATCCGAACGCCTGGAAATGTCGCTGGAAGTGTTCGAGCGCGTGTACCGCGACCCCGCCCTGAAAGGCTGGGGCGGACTCGGTGTCGCGGTACAGGCCTACCTCAAGCGCGCACCCGCGGTGCTCGAGTGGCTCGACGAGCTCGCGCGCGACACCGGCGAGCGCATCTGCGTGCGGCTGGTCAAGGGCGCGTACTGGGATTCGGAAATCAAGCGTGCCCAGGAAGAGGGGTTGCCCGGCTACCCGGTCTACACGCGCAAGATCAATACCGACGTTGCCTACCTCGCGTGCGCGCGCCAGCTGCTCGCGGCGAGCGATCTCATCTACCCGCAGTTCGCGACCCACAATGCACACACGGTGGCCAGCCTGCTGCACCTGGGCAAGGACCGTCCGTTCGAATTCCAGCGGCTGCACGGCATGGGTGAGGAACTCTACGAGCAGGTCATCGGTGCGCCGCATGAGCGCCCGTGCCGCGTCTACGCCCCGGTGGGCCGTCACAAGGACCTGCTGCCGTATCTCGTCAGGCGCCTGCTCGAGAATGGTGCCAACACCTCGTTCGTGAACCGCATCGTCGATGATCGTGCGCCGGTGGCGGAGATCATCGCCGACCCGGTCGCGGCCGCGCGCCGCCTCGAGCGCATCCCGCACCCCAGGATCCCGTTGCCGCGCGACATCTATGGTGAGCAGCGCGCCAATTCCGCCGGACTGAACCTTTCCGATCCGCAGGTGCTCGCGCGTCTGTCGGCCGGCATGAACGCCGCCGCCGAGCCCGCGCCGGCGGCGCCCCGCGTCGCCGGACGCGAGCGCGACGGCGAGGTCGTACGCTCGGTGAACCCCGCGCGTATCGCCGAGACCGTTGGCGAGGTGCGCACTGCAGACGAGACGCTTGTCGGCGAGGCCATCGCAGATGCCGAGGCGTTCTACCCGGAGTGGGACCGCGTGCCGGGTGAGACGCGTGCCCGCCACCTGCGCCAGGCCGCCGATCTCTACGAGGCCCACAGCGCGGAGCTGATGGGCCTGTGCATCCGCGAGGCCGGCAAGACCGTCAACGACGCGCTCGCCGAGGTTCGCGAGGCGATCGACTTCCTGCGCTACTACGCGATGCGTGCCGAGCAGACCCAGTTCTCGCAACCGGAACTGCTGCCCGGGCCGACCGGCGAGCGCAACGAGCTGCGCCTCGGAGGCCGCGGCGTGTTCGTCTGTATCAGCCCGTGGAACTTTCCGCTGGCGATTTTCACCGGGCAGGTCTGCGCCGCGCTGGTCGCGGGCAATTGCGTGCTGGCCAAGCCCGCGGAACAGACTTCGCTGATCGCCGCGCGGGCGGTGGCACTGCTGCACCAGGCCGGTATCCCGGCGCGCGCGCTCGCGTACCTGCCGGGCCCCGGTCGCATCGTCGGTGCGACTGCAGTGGCCGACCCCCGGGTCGCCGGCGTTGCGTTCACCGGTTCGACCGCCACCGCGCGTGGCATCAGCCAGGCGCTCGCCGCGCGCGAAGGGCCGCTCGCGACGCTGATTGCCGAAACCGGCGGTCAGAACGCGATGCTCGTCGACAGCTCGGCGCTGCCCGAACAGGTCGTCATCGACATCGTCGCATCGGCCTTCCAGAGCGCGGGCCAGCGCTGCTCGGCGCTGCGCGTGCTGTACCTGAAAAAGGACGTGGCCGACCGTATCCTGCGCATTCTCAAGGGGCACATGGCCGAGCTGGTCGTCGGCGACCCTGCCGACTACCGCACCGACGTGGGCCCGGTCATCGATGAATCGGCGAAGCAGACGCTCGAGGCGCATATCGCGCGTTTCTCATCCGGCGATGGCGAACTCCTGTACCGCTGTCGGCTGCCGGAGGCATGCTCGGAAGGCACCTTCGTCGCACCGGCGGCGATCGAGATCGACGGCCTCCAGCGCCTGGAAAGCGAGATGTTCGGCCCGGTGCTGCACGTGGTGCGTTACGCCAGCCAGGATCTCGACCGCGTGATCGAAGACATCAATGCGAGCGGTTACGGGCTGACGCTGGGTGTACACAGTCGCGTCGACCACACCGCGAAGTACATCGCCTCGCGCGTGCGCGTGGGCAACGTCTACATCAATCGCAACCAGGTCGGTGCGGTCGTCGGCGTTCAGCCCTTTGGCGGTCGCGGCCTGTCGGGCACCGGCCCCAAGGCCGGTGGGCCGCACTACCTGCCACGATTCGCGTGCGAGAAGGTGATCACGAACAACACCGCCGCGGTGGGCGGCAACGCGAGCCTGCTGGCGTTGGGTGACGACTGACTGCTGTGGCGCGCCGCAGGGCTGCATCGGCCGCGCCCGCATGGCACGGTCAGTCGCGACGACGCAGCAGATCGGCGTCGGGGCCGTTGGGGTTCCTGGGCCAGTCATAATGGACGGTTTCGCCGCGCGGCGCCTGCAGCAGCGCCTCCCAGTCGCGCACCGGTATGTCGACGACCATAACGGCGCAGGTCGGAAAATTCGTCAGCGGCATCGTGCCGATGCGCTCGGCGAGCTCGTGCAGGCCCGGGTTGTGGCCGACGACCATCACGTCGTTGAAAGCATTGTCCTGTAGCGACACGATCTCGAGGATGGTCTCGGGGTCGGCGAGGTAGAGCGACTGCTCGCGCTGCAGGAACTCGCGCGGATAACCGATCTCGGCCGCGATGATCTTCGCGGTCTCGAACGCCCGCACCGCGGGGCTGGTGAGGATCAGCGAGGGGCGGGCGCCGGCGTGGCGCAGCCGCTGGCCCATGCGCGGGGCGTCACGGAAGCCGCGTGCGTTGAGCGGGCGCTCGAAATCCGGCTGCCCCGGGTCATTCCAGCTCGACTTCGCATGGCGCAACAGCGTGAGGCGCTTCATGATCGTGCAGCGCTGACCTACATCATGCCCGTCTGCAGGCGAGCTTCCTCGGACATCATCGTCTGGTTCCACGGCGGGTCGAACACCAGTTCCACGTGCACCTGGCGTACGGTGGGGATCAGCTCGACCTTCTCGCGCACGTCCTCGACGAGGATGTCACCCATGCCGCAGCCGGGCGCCGTCAGCGTCATGTCGATGTACACGTCACGCTCCCCTTCACCGGTGGGCCGCACATCGCACCGGTAGATCAGCCCGAGATCGACGATGTTGATCGGAATCTCGGGATCATAGCAGGTGCTCATCTGGGTCCAGATCACCTTCTCGATGTCGGCGTCGCTGGCATTGTCCGGTATGTCCGGGGGCTTGACCGGTTCCTTGCCGAGCGCGTCGGCATCCTTGCCCGCGATGCGGAACAGGTGGCCTTCCACGTAGATCGTGAAGCTGCCGCCGAGCGCCTGCGTGATGAAGCCCTTGGTGCCGGCCTTGAGGTTGAGTTCCTCGCCGGCGGGAATCAGCACGCCCTTGCAGTCGCGCTGCAGTTCTATGGGTTCATTGGTCTGGCCGTACATCATGGCTTGTCTTTGTCCAGGTTCTGGTGTCAGGGGTGTTGGGTGCTCGTTCGGTACTCACCGGACGCGTCTCGCCGTGCAGCGCCGCGCGCAATGCACGCCAGGCGAGCGTCGCGCAGCGGATCCGCGTCGGGAAGGCGCGCACGCCACACAGCGCCTCGAGCGCACCGAGGTCTTCGGGTGCGGTGCCCGACAGCGCCTGCTCGAGGCGGTCGGCGAGCGCCAGCGCGTCGTCGCAGGTGCGGCCGGCCACCGCCTCGGTGAGCAGCGATGCCGACGCGATCGAGATCGCACAGCCCGCGCCCTCGAAGGCGGCCTCGTCAATGCGTGCGCCATCGCCGTTCACGCACAGCCGCAGCCGGTCGCCGCACAGCTGGTTGATGCCGTCGGCGCAGCGCGCCGGCGCGTGCAGCCGGCGGAAGTTCCGGGGCCGCCGGGAATGCTCGAGGATCACCTCGCGATAAAGCTGCTGCAGCCGGTCCATCAGCGAAACAGCGTCAGTGCCTTTGCCAGCGCCGCGGCGAGCCGGTCGATCTCGGCACGGGTGTTGTAAACGGAAAACGATGCCCGCGCGGTCGCCGCGAGTCCGTAGTGGCGCAGCAGTGGCATCGTGCAGTGGTGGCCGGTGCGGATCGCAACGCCCTCGTGGTCGAGGATGGTGCCGATGTCGTGCGCGTGGATGTCGTTGAACACGAACGACACCACCGACGCCTTGTGCGGCGCAGTGCCGACGATACGCAGCCCCTCGAACTCGGACAGCGTATGTGTTGCATGCGCGAGGAGGTCGGCCTCGTGGGCGGCGAGCGCGGTGCGATCCTGGTGCTCGAGCCATTCCAGCGCGGCGGCGAGTCCCACCGCGCCGGCGATATGCGGCGTGCCGGCCTCGAACTTGAACGGCAGCTCGTTCCAGGTGCTGCCATCGAAGCTGACTTCGCGGATCATCTCGCCGCCTCCGTGCCACGGCGGCATCGCGTCGAGCAGCGTCTCGCGACCCCACAGTACGCCTATGCCCGTCGGGCCGAACACCTTGTGCCCCGAGAAGGCGTAGAAGTCGCAGCCCAGCGCCTGCACGTCCACCTGCAGGTGTGGCGCCGCCTGTGCGCCGTCGACGAGTACCGGTGCGTCATGGGCATGGGCGAGTTCGACGATTCGCGCCACCGGGTTGATCGTGCCGAGCGCGTTGGAGACATGGTTTACGGCGACCAGGCGGGTCTGCGGGCCCAGCAGGCGCTCGAACGCCGCCATGTCGATCTCGCCGGCATCGGTGACCGGTGCCGCGACCAGGCGTGCGCCGGTCTGCTCGCAGACGAGCTGCCACGGCACGATGTTCGAATGGTGCTCCATCCAGGTGACGAGGATCTCGTCACCTGGCCCTATGCGCGGGCGCAGGTGGCTCTGCGCGACGAGGTTGATCGCCTCGGTGGTACCCCGGGTCCAGATCACCTCGTGCGTGGCTGCGGCGTTGATGAAACCGGCGACACGCTCGCGCGCGGCCTCGAAGGCGCGGGTCGCGCGGTCGCTCAGCGTGTGTACACCGCGGTGTACGTTGGCATGGTCATGGCGGTAGTAGTCGGCGATCGCGTCGATGACCACGGCGGGACGCTGCGCGGATGCGGCGCTGTCGAGGTAGATCAGCGGATGTCCGTTGATCTCCTGGTGCAGCGCCGGGAACTCGGCGCGCAACGCCTCCACGTCCAGCGTACCCGTGGCAGCGAACTGCTCAGGTGTGGCGCTCATGTCAGCTCCCGTATCGACTCGCCCTCGGGCAGTCGTCCAAGCACCTGCGCGGCGAGCCGTTCACGCAGGGGTTCGACGCCGATGCGTCCGATCACGTCGTTTGCAAACGCGAAGGTGAGCAGGCTGCGGGCGGTGTCTGCATCGATGCCGCGCGAGCGGAGGTAGAACAGCGCCGTCGTGTCGAGCTGGCCGACGGTGGCGCCGTGGGAGCACTTGACGTCGTCGGCGTAGATCTCGAGTTCGGGCTTGGTGTCGACCTCGCAGCGGCGGTTGAGCAGCAGGTTGGGGTTGGACTGGTGCGCCTCGATTTTCTGCGCGTCCTCGGCGACGAGCACCTTGCCGTTGAAGACCGCGCGTGACTGTCCGTCGAGCACGCCACGGTAGTCCTCGGTGCTGCGCGTCTGCGGCGCGAGATGATCGACGCGCGTGTGGTTGTCCACGTGCTGGGTGCCGCCGGTGAAATAAAGCCCGTCCAGCGTCAGTTCGGCGCCGGGGGCGACGAGCCGCGCGTGCAGGTCGTTGCGGACCAGCCCGCCGCCGAAGTCGATATTGTGCGAATGGACCCGGGCATCACGTTCCAGCCGGATGTTGAGGCCCGCGATATGGATGTGCGCGGGCGCCTGTTCCTGGACGCGGAAGTGCGTGATCCGGCTGTTGTCGTGCGCGACGGCCTCGGTCACGACGTTGGAAAGGGCGTCACCGCGCTCGCCGGTGTGGTGTTCGATCACCGTGAGCTCTGCGCCGGCTTCGGCCTCGATCCAGATCCGTGGCTGGACGATCGGCAGGGCATCCTCGTCGCCCAGCGTCAGGAACAGCAGGTATACCGGACGCGGCTCGACCACGCCGCGCGGAGCGCGGACCACCGCGCCGTCGGCGAACAGCGCGGCGTTGAGCTGCGCAAAGCGGTAGCGCTGCAGGTCGATCACGCTGCCGAGGCGGTCGTGCGGAAAGCCGGCTGCAAGCGCGGCACCGAGTGACCCGATTTCGAGGCGGGTGTCGCCGGCGTCGCTCGCCGACGGCACGAAGTGCCCGTTGACGAACACCAGGCGTGGTCCGTCGAGCCCCTGCACGCCCAGGCGCTCGGCGAGAGCACCGCCGGCAGTCGCGTCCGGCATGACCGGCAGCGTCGCGGTGCGGTTGTCGAGGCGCTTGAGCGAGGTGTATTTCCAGTCTTCCTCGCGCACCGTCGGCAGGCCCGCGGCGAGGAACTCCTCGAGCGCACGCGCGCGGCGGGCGCCGTCGCCGGGCAGCGTCGGCGAGGCCTCGGTCCATGCCGATCTGAGGCTGTCGAGCACGGCGCTCATGCGTTCACCGCCTCCGGCTGCAGCCAGTCGTAGCCGCGCGCCTCGAGTTCCAGCGCCAGCGACTTGTCGCCGCTGCGCACGATGCGACCGCCCGAGAGCACGTGCACGTAATCGGGCTCGATGTAGTCGAGCAGCCGCTGGTAGTGCGTCACGAGCACCATCGCCCGGTCGGGAGAGCGCAGGCTGTTGACGCCCTCGGCGACGACCTTGAGCGCATCGATGTCGAGGCCCGAGTCGGTTTCGTCGAGGACCGCGAGCTTCGGCTCGAGCACCGCCATCTGCAGGATCTCGTTGCGTTTCTTCTCGCCGCCGGAGAAGCCTTCGTTGACGGCGCGGTGCAGGAAGCTCGGGTCCATCTGCATGAGCTTCATCTTCTCGCGTACCAGCTTCATGAACGCCATCGCGTCCATTTCCTCGTCGCCGGCAGCCTTGAGACGCGCATTCAGCGCGGCCTTGAGCATGTAGACGTTGTTCACGCCCGGGATCTCGACGGGGTACTGAAACGCCAGGAATACGCCCTTCCGGGCGCGCTCCTCGGGTTCGAGTTCCAGCAGATCGTGGCCGAGATACTCGACGCTGCCGCCGGTCACCTCGTAGGTGTCGCGGCCCGCGAGGACCTGCGCCAGCGTGCTCTTGCCCGAGCCGTTCGGGCCCATGATGGCGTGGACTTCGCCGGCGCGAACCTCGAGGTCGAGTCCCCGCAGGATCTCCTTGCCGTCGATGGTTGCGTGCAGGTTACTGATCTTGAGCATGGTCTTCCTTTTCCTTGTTCGATGCGCGGGGCTCAGCCCACGGCGCCCTCGAGGCTGACGTTGAGCAGCGCCTGGGCCTCTACGGCGAACTCCATCGGCAGTTCCTTGAACACTTCCTTGCAGAAGCCGTTGACGATGAGGTTGACGGCGTCTTCCTCGCCGATGCCGCGGCTTCGGCAGTAGAAGAGCTGGTCGTCACCGATCTTCGACGTCGTCGCCTCGTGCTCGACCTGCGCGGTCGGATTTTTCATTTCCATGTACGGAAACGTGTGCGCGCCGCAGCGGTCACCAATCAGCAGCGAGTCGCACTGGGTGTAATTCCGCGCGCCGTCGGCGGTGGGCATCATGCGCACGAGGCCACGGTAGGCATTCTGTGCGCGACCGGCCGAAATGCCCTTCGAGATGATCGTGCTGCGCGTGTTCTTCCCGATGTGGATCATCTTGGTGCCGGTGTCGGCCTGCTGGCGGTTGTTGGTGACCGCGACCGAGTAGAACTCGCCCACCGAGTGATCGCCGCGCAGGATGCAGCTCGGGTACTTCCAGGTGATCGCAGAGCCGGTCTCGACCTGCGTCCAGGAAATTTTCGAGCGCGCCCCGCGGCAGTCGCCGCGCTTGGTGACGAAGTTGTAGATGCCGCCGCGACCTTCCTCGTCGCCCGGGTACCAGTTCTGCACCGTCGAGTACTTGATCTCCGCATCTTCGAGCGCGACCAGCTCGACCACCGCGGCGTGGAGCTGGTTTTCGTCACGCATCGGCGCCGTGCAGCCTTCGAGGTAGCTGACATGACTGCCGGCTTCGGCGACGATCAGCGTGCGCTCGAACTGGCCAGTATTGGCGGCGTTGATCCGGAAATAGGTCGAGAGCTCCATCGGGCAGCGCACACCCTTCGGGATGTAGACGAACGAGCCGTCGGTGAACACCGCCGAATTGAGCGCCGCGAAGAAATTGTCGCGCGCCGGCACGACCGTGCCGAGGTACTTGCGTACCAGCTCGGGGTGTTCCTTCACCGCGTCGGAGAACGAACAGAAGATCACGCCGGCCTCGGCGAGTTTTTCCTTGAACGTGGTCGTCACCGAGACGCTGTCGAACACAGCGTCGACGGCGACACCGGCAAGGCGGGCGCGCTCGTGCAGCGGGATGCCGAGCTTGTCGTAGGTCTCCAGCAGCTTCGGGTCGACCTCGTCGAGGCTCTGCGGGCGGTCCTCGGGGCGCTTGGGCGCCGAGTAGTA
>PWYM01000224.1 GCA_003567855.1 Gammaproteobacteria bacterium
CGGCGGCACGTGTGAAATGGGGGCTGCGCCGCGCGTGGGGCCGCACGCTTAACGTGGCGCGCCTGCTCAAGGCCGCGGGCACGTTCACCAACGGCATCGACTACCTCGTCTGGAAGGTCGAACGCCACAGTGGCGTGCGCATCGAGCCGACGCCGCGCATGCGCCGCCACCCGCGGCTTGCGGCGTTAGGCCTCGCGTGGCGCCTGTGGCGCGGCAAGGCGCTGCAGTGAACGACGTCGATACCCGGTCAGTGGCCGCGACGCAGCCGATCGGCGCCGGGGCGTGGCGCATGCTGGTCGCGTTCGTGCGCGCGTACCCGGGTCGCAGCGCGCTCGCGCTGGCGGCGCTGCTCGTCGCCGGCCTGCTCGATGGCCTGGGCCTGTCGACGCTGCTGTCGATGCTGTCGCTCGCGACCGGCGACGGCGAGTCGCCGTCGCTGCCCGAGGAGCTCGCGCTGGAATTCGCCGGTGCGCTGGGTATCACGCCGACCGCCGGCACGATGCTGCTGCTCGCGATCGCGCTGATCGGCACCAAGGCCATCCTCGTGCTGCTCGCGAACCGGCAGGTCGGCTACACCGTCGCGCATGTCGCCACCGACCTGCGCCTCGCGCTACTGCGCGCGGTGATGGCCAGCCGCTGGCGCTACTACCTCGCGCAGCCGGTCGGGCGGCTGTCGAACGCGGTCGCAACCGAGGCGCAGCGCGCGTCGGAGGGGTTCCGCCACGGTGCGGTGATGGGCGCGCAGCTGCTGAATGCGATGATCTACGCGGTCGTCGCGCTCGCGATCTCGTGGCAGGCAAGTCTTGCGGCGCTCGTCGCCGGCGGCGTGCTGCTCGCCGGGCTCAACGTGCTGGTGCGCATGGCCGGGCGCGCCGGGCGCAGCCAGACCGGGCTGCTGAAGTCGCTGCTCGGCGTGATGACCGACCAGCTCGGCGCGGTGAAGCCGCTGAAGGCGATGGGCCGCGAGGAACACGTCGACGCGCTGCTCGCGCGCCAGATCCGCGGGCTGAACATCGCGCTGCGCCGCCAGGTGTTCAGCAAGGAGGCGCTGACCGCGCTGCAGGAGCCGCTGCTCGCGATCCTCGTCGGTGTCGGCTTCTTCGTGTTCGTGGTGTCGCTCGACATGCCGCTCGCGGCGGTCGTCGTGATGCTGTTCCTGCTCGCGCGGGTCGTGAACTTCCTCGCCAAGGCGCAGCGCGCGTGGCAGCACATCGTCGTCGCCGAGAGCGCGTACTGGTCGCTGCGCGAGACGATCCACGCGGCCGAAGCCGAGCGCGAACCGGCACGCGGGCATCGTGCACCCACGCTCGACGAGGGCATAGAACTGCGTGATGTCACCTTCGGGCACGGGGCGCAGCCGCTGCTCGTCGAGCAGTCGATGCGCATCCCGGCCGGGGCGCTGACGGTGATCGTCGGCCCGTCGGGCGCCGGCAAGACGACGCTCGTCGACCTCGTCGCCGGGCTGCTGCGCCCTGACCGCGGCGAGGTGCTCGTCGACGGCGTGCCGCTGGCCGACATCGATCACCGCCAGTGGCGCCACATGATCGGCTACGTGCCGCAGGACCCGCTGCTCGTCAACGACACGGTGCTGCACAACGTGACGCTGGGCCAATCCGAGCTCGGCGAGGACGACGTGCGCGAGGCGCTGGAACTTGCGAACGCGTGGGACTTCGCCAGCGCGCTGCCCGACGGCGTGCACACGCTGCTCGGCGAGCGCGGCGGCCGGCTGTCGGGCGGGCAGCGCCAGCGGCTCGCGCTCGCGCGTGCGCTCGTGCACCGCCCGCGGCTGCTCGTGCTCGACGAGGTCACGAGCAGTCTCGACGCCGCCGCCGAGGCCGCGGTCATCGATACCATCGTCGCGCTGAAGGGGCGGCTCACGATGCTCGGCGTGACCCACGGCAACGCGCTGCGCGCGGCGGCCGATCATGTCTACCGGATGCACGAGGGTGTGGTCAGTGCCAACGGCGCCGACAACGAGAGGGCCGATGACGATGCCCGATGACGCGTGGCGCAGGTGTCGCCGCCTGCGCCGGCGTGTCACCTTCCGGGCAGGTCTTGCGCTGCTCGGCGCGGTCGCCTGGCTTGCAGACCTCGCGGGCCCGCGGGTGCTGCGCGCGACCGGGCATGCGCTCGGCGACCTGCATTACCTTTTCGGCATCGGCAAGCGCCGCGATTTGCAGCGCCAGCTTGCGCGCGTGTTCGGTGAAGCCGACCCCGAGCGCGTCGTGCGCTGGCTGCGCGAGGCCTACCGGGTCAACGACCGCGGCGTGCTCGAGCTGATGGTGATGGCCACGCGCGGCGTCGACCAGGTGCGCGTGCGGCGCGAGTGCGACGTGGACGGCATCGACGTGCTTCGCGACGCGCTCGCCGGTGGGCACGGCGCGATCCTGATCGGCATGCACAGTTGCAACGGCGTCTACATGACGGGACGCATCGCCGCCGAGGGGATTCCGGTCACGCTCGTCTACCGCGAGTCGAACAAGATGCCGGACGGGCTGTTCGCGCGCGCGCTGGGGCCGCTGGGCGTGGACGGTATCGAGGCCAGCGACCGCGCCCGCGCCTACCGCGCGATGCTGCGCGCGCTGCGCGAGCAGCGCGTGCTGTGCGTGATGATGGACCAGGCGAGCAAGCGCGGCGGACTGCCGGTGGATTTTCTCGGCAAGCCGCTGACGCTGCCGGCCGGCCCACCGGAGCTGATCCGGCGCAGCAGCGCGCCGGTGCTGTTCTCGCGGCCGCTGCCGCCGGACGCGCGCTGGCAGTTCCGCGTCGAGGCGCTCGACGGGATCGCCCGCGACGACGACGCGCAGGCCATCGCCGAGCGCCTCGCCGAGGTCATCGTCGGCCAGATCCGCCGCTACCCGGAACTGTGGACATGGCACCACCGGCGCTGGCGGCGCTATCCTTTCGCCGACGCCGCAACGGGCGACTGAACGGATACCACCGCCTTGGCCCTGATGATCCAGCGCATCGCGCGCGGGCTGTTGCCCGTGCTCGACCCCGACCGCCCGCCACCGGTGCGGCACGCACCGCTGCGCGTGCTGCTCGGCGTGCGCGACGGCCACCGGCCATCGCCGAAGCCGCCGGTGCGCGTGTTCATCGGCACCGAGCGCGCGCAGTTTCGCGCCGAGCGCGTGATGCTTTGGTCCATAGAGAAGCACCGTGACCCGTCGCGGCTCTACGAGATCCATTTGCTGCATGACCTCGCGGGCTTCCGGCGCCGGTTCTGGCTCACGGGCTTCACGAACTACCGCTTCGCGATCCCGTCGCTGTGCGGCTACCGCGGGCGGGCGATCTACAACGACGTCGACCAGGTCTATCTGACCGATCCCGCGGAGCTGTTCGACGCCGACATGGACGGTGCCGGCTTCCTGTCGATCAGCGACCGCGACACGTCGGTGATGCTGCTCGACTGCGAGCGCCTCGCCGAGGCCTGGCACGGCGACGCGGCACGCCGCCTGAACCGCCACCAGCTCGAGGCGCGCGCGCGCAGCGCCGGCCTCTGGGGGGCGCTCGATCCGGGCTGGAACGCGCGCGACCGCGAGTACCGCCCGGGGCAGTCGAAACTCGTGCATTTCACGACGCTGCACACGCAGCCGTGGCGCCCGTTTCCGGGCCAGTTCGTCTACTACGACAATCCCACCGACCCGTTGTGGTCGAAGCTCGAGGCCGAGGCCGACGCGGCCGGTTTCCTGCCGGTCTCGGCGCGCCGGCCGTCGGCCGACTGGGCGGCCGCGCGGGTACGTATAGACGCACAGCCCGATGGCGGGACGCTGCTGGCGCGGCTCGAACCCGACGCGCCGCCGGCACGCGTGTCGCGGCTGGAGATCGACGCGGGCCTCGAGCTCGTGCCCGATGCCGACATGCCGTGGGTGCTCGCGCGGCTATATGAATGTGCAGACGCGGTCGAGCTCGCGGTGCACGAGCCGCTGCGCGGCGGTACCCGCCGCGGCGACAGCTGGTGGGCGGCACAGCTCGCGCAGGCGTCGAGCCTCGTGCCGCACGCGCGCTGGCGGCTGCAGCGTCGCTGCGGCCTGCACCGGCGCATCTTCGAAGGCGGCCCGCCGCCGGCGGGCCCGGTGGTCGTGCTGACCCACGACAAGCCCGGCCATGACCAGCAGGCGCGTACGGTCGGCGCCGCGATCGCATCGGCCACCGGCCGCGAATGCATCGAGCGCGAGGTGCCGTGGGGCGATGTCGGCTGGGTGTTGCGCCGTACGTTCGGACATGACCGGCGCGCGTTTGCACTGCCGGAAGCCGCGGTGATCGTCGCCGGCGGCTGGCGCCCGACGCGTGTCGCCGCGCGCGTGCCCGCCGCCGACGGCGCCGCCCGGGTGCTGCTCGGGCGCAAGGCCGGGCGCCCGCCCGACGGCGGCGTAGTCGTACAGTGCGCGCACTTCGGCCTGCCGCCGCACCCGCGACGGCTGCGGACCCGGCTGCCGCTGAACCGGCCACCGACAGTGGCGACCACCGCGCGTGACGCATGGACCGGGTGGTGCGCCGCGCCGCGCCGGTATGCACTGCTGCTCGGCGGCAACACGCGCGCCCACGTGCTGCCGGCCGGCGACGCGGCCGCGATCGTGCGCCGGGTGCAGGCGTGGGCGCGCGACCACAATGCGCGGCTGCTGGTCGTATCGAGCCGGCGCACCCCGTCGGTCGCACTGGACGCGGCCGCCGCCGAGCTCGATGACGACGCGGCGCTTTGGCGCTGGTCGCGCGACGCGGCGGACAATCCCTACCCGCTGGCGCTTACCGAGGCCACCGCCGTCGTCGTCACCGGCGAGAGTGAATCGATGCTCGCCGACGCGGTCGCCGCCGGCGTCGTGCCGCTGATCGTGCCGCTGCCTGAGCGCGCCGTTGGCCCGTGGGCGCGACTGTCGGCGGCGGTGGCGGCGCGCGCGCGGCGGCCGGTCTACAATCGGCGTGGCAGCATTCGTCCGCAGCAGGGCCTGGCATACCTGTGTGCCCGGGCGGTCGAGCGCGGCCTCGTGCTACCACCGCGCGAACTCGCCGCGCTGCACGCGAGACTCTGCGCCGACGGGCTCGCGGCGATGTTCGATGCGCAGTCGCCGTCCCCGCGGCGTGCCACGCCGGTCGCCGAACTAGACGACATGCTCCCGGCCGTGCTTGATACCCTGCAACTGACCCCGGCCGCCGCGCGCGGTCGCAATACCGGAGAAGCAGCCGATGGCTGAAGCGGCGCTCAGACAGGACGCCCCGACCGCGACGACCGCCGAGGCACCGGCGCGGCTGCTCGACGGCGCACGCCTCGATGCGATCGCGACCGAGGAGTTCCGCGACGCCGAGCCGTACCCGTGGCTGAACCCGGAAGGCGTACTGACCGACGCGGCGTTCGATGCGCTGCGCGCCGCGCTGCCGCCGGTCGAGCAGATGAAGCCGAGCTTCGGGCGCCGGCGCGCGCACGGCCAGGCGCCGCACGACCGCTACGCGCTCGAGTACCGGCCGGACCTCGACGTCGACCCGCTCTGGCACCGGCTCGTCGCCGAGCTCGAGGGCCCGCACTACCAGCGCTGGCTCGCGCGGCTGTTCGCGACCCGGCGCTTCCGGCTGAGCTATCACTGGCATTACGCGCCACGCGGCTGCTCGGTGTCGCCGCACTGCGATGCGCGCCGCAAGCTCGGTTCACATATCTTCTATTTCAGTACCGCCGACGACTGGGATCCGGCGTGGGGTGGAGAAACGCTCATTCTCGACGACGATGGGCGCTTTTCGCGGCGTAGCGCGCCCGGTTTCGATGATTTTCCACGCGGTTACGCGGCCAATGCGATCGGCAACCGCTCGCTGCTGTTCCAGCGCCAGGGCAACTCGTGGCACGGCGTGAAGCCGGTGACGTGTCCCGAGGGCCGCATGCGCCGGGTGTTCATCGTCGTGATCAACGCCGACGGCCCGGTCGCGCGGCTGCGGCGGCTGCTGCATCGGCCCGAAGGCTACTGAGGGTGCGGGCACCAATGGCCGTGCAGGGTGTCCGAACGTGCAGGCCCACATCGCGCCATGCAGGGAGTGCGCCCGTGCGACCGACGACCATGACGATATCGTTGCTGCTGCTTGCGCTTGCGGCCGCCGCCGCTGCCGCCGAACCCGCCGATGACCGGCGCGGCACCGACAGCGTCGGCGTCGCCGTGGAGCTGCCGACGACGCTGCCGCCGGTGGTGCCCGAACCGCGCCCGTCGGCGTTCCCGCTGCCCGAACACACCGCCCGCTACGACGTGTTCCGCCGCGGCAGCAAGGTCGGCGAGCTTAACCTCGAACTGCGTGCCGACGGCAACGGCGGATACCATTTCAGCGCCGACACCCGCGCGACCGCGTTGCTGTTCCGCGTGCTCGGTGTCGCCGCATCGGAAGAAGGGCGCTTTGCGTGGGACAACGGTGGTATCCGGCCCGATCACTACGCCCAGAAGATCAGCCGGCCGGGCCGTGACCGGTTCTGGCACGCCGATTTCGACTGGAACACGATGCAGGCCGAGGGCAAGAGCCATAATGGCGAATTGCGCGTGCCGCTGCGTCCGCAGACGCTGGACCCGCTGACGCTGCGCCTGCAGCTCGCCGCGCGGCTCGCCAATGACGACGGCGTCAAGCGCGAGCGCTACGAGTTCGAGGTGCTCGAGCGCGACGAGGTCGAGACCCAGGCCTTCGTGCACCGCGGCGACGAGCGCCTGTCGTTGCCGCTCGGCTGCGTCCAGACCGCGCGCATGGAACGCAAGCGCGACGACGACGGTGACCGCAACTACTACGCGTGGCACTCCGAGGCCTTCGAGTGGATGCCGGTGCGCATCCGCCAGCTCCGCGGAGGCGAGGAGGAGCTCGACCTGCAGCTCGCGGCGACGTCGATCTCGCTCGGCGAACTGGCCTGCGACTGACATGGAGCTGCGTCGCGTGCCGCTGAATGCCCGCCGGCCGCTGTCACTGATGGCGTTGCTGGTTGCCGTATTCGCGGTCGGTGCGGCGTTCGCCGAAACCCCTGCAGCGGAACCGGTCGCTGAAGAGGTCGACGACGCCACGGCCATGGGACCGGCCCCCGGTATCGACATCAGCGCGCGTGACTCGAGCTACGACCTGCGCAGCGGCGTCTGGCGCTTCGAGGGCGACGTCATGATCCGCCGCGGCAACCTGCAGATCACCGCCGATACCGGCGTCGTCCACCAGCGCGACGGCGAAGTCGAGCGCGTCGAGCTCGAGGGTACACCGGTGCACTGGCGGGAGCGGCTGTCGGATGGCACCGAGCTCGACGGCGAGGCGCAGCAACTCGAGTACGACCTGATCGCCAACGTGCTGACGCTGCGCGGCAGCACCCGGGTGCGCCATCCGCAGGGCGAGTTCTACGGTGACCGGCTCGTCTACGACGTCGGCAACGAGAAGCTGCTCGGGCATGGCGGCGACAACGACCGCGTGCGCATGACCATTGACCCCGGCGAGTCCCGCCGCAACGATCGCTGAACGTGCTCGAGGCGCGCAGTCTCAGCAAGAGTTACGGGCGTCGCAAGGTCGTCCATGACGTGAGCCTCGACGTCGAGTGCGGCGAGATCGTCGGGCTGCTCGGGCCGAACGGTGCCGGCAAGACCACGTGTTTCTACATGGTCGTCGGGCTGGTGCCGTGCACCAGTGGTCAGATCATCCTCGACGGCACCGACATCACGCAGGCGAACATGCACCGGCGCGCGCAGCGCGGGCTCGGATACCTGCCGCAGGAAGCGTCGGTGTTCCGCCAGCTCTCGGTGCGTGACAACATACTCGCGATCCTCGAACTGCGCCCCGACCTCGATCGTGCCGGCGTACGCGAGCAGCTCGAGCGGTTGATGGACGAACTCCACGTCTCGCACCTGCACGACCAGGTCGGCGTCGCGCTGTCCGGTGGCGAGCGCCGGCGCGTGGAGATTGCCCGGGCGCTCGCCGCAAACCCGCGTTACATGCTGCTCGACGAACCCTTCGCCGGCGTAGACCCGATCTCGATCAGCGAGATCCAGGGGCTCGTGCGCGCGCTGCGCGCGCGCGGGCTCGGCGTGCTGATCACCGACCACAACGTGCGCGAGACGCTCGGCATCTGCGACCGCGCCTGCATCATCAGCCAGGGCCGCGTGCTGACCGCCGGCACGCCGCAGGAAGTGCTAGAGAACGAACAGGTGCGCGAAACCTACCTCGGGCGCGATTTCCACCTCTGACGCGTCGCGCGCGCCGCGGCGCAGCGCTTCTATCGCCCGGCACCGGCGGCTATGATGCGCGCTTTCGCGCCACGCCCGGACCCCGTCCAGATGATCATCAGCCCCGATCGCATCCGCCACTGGAGCATCCTGTACGCTACCGCACCGCTGCCGCGCGGCCCACGCGTGCGCCTGCGCGAGCGCTGGCTCACGCGGTTGCAGGAGCGGCTGCTGAACGACTGCGACGTGATCTTCATCCGCCACCCCAAGACCGGCGGCACCTGGTTCCGGGTGCTGCTCACGCATCTTTACTCACAACGCTACGGCGTCTCGCTGAAGCGCGTGTTCAAGGCCGACGAGCTGTGGCGCCAGGACCGGCGCCTGCCGCGTTTCCTGATCACCAACGGTCGCGCGAGCTGGGAGCGCGTCGTCGCCGCGGCCTTCGACGCCGGCGACCCGCGACTCGACGACAAGAAGATCATCTTCATGGCGCGCCACCCCGGCGACGTCGCGGTGTCGTGGCACCGCCAGTACCGCAAGCGCACGAAGGCGTTCAAGCGCGAGCTGCTCGAAGCCGAGATGGAGCAGCCGATGGACTTCCGCCAGCTCAAGCGCTTCGACTTCGTGCAGCGCCCCGAACTCGGGCTGCCGGCATTGATCGACTATCACAACTACTGGTATCGCACGCTCAGCCCGCGCGACAACGCGCTGGTGATCCGCTACGAGGATCTGCTCGAAGACACCGTCGGCACGCTGCGCACCGTCATGGATTTTCTTGGCGAGTCGTTCGACGCTGATGCGCTGCGCGCGGCGGCCGATTTCGGCGCGGCCGAAAACCTGAGCCGCCTCGAGCACAGCGGCTACTTCCACAATTCCTCGCTGCGGCTTCGCGACGCGAGCGATCCCGACACCTACAAGGTGCGGCGTGCGCGCGCCGGCGGCTACCGCGAAGATCTCACGCCCGAGCAGGCCACGTGGGTGGAAGCACAGATCGACGCGCAGCTGGATCCGGGCCTGGGCTACGGTCGCACCTGAAAAAAGAAGGGCGTGGACCCGAAGGCCCACGCCCAAAGCCATCCGATGATCCGCGCGTGCGCTTCAGCGACCCGCCACGCGCCCGCCGGTATACCCGGGGGAGAGGCGTGCGACGCGCCGTGCCGTGGCCGGCGAACGTCTCCGCGGAATCGGATGGTGCATTGCGCTGTCATGACTGCACGTCATCACGATTACTTGTCGGTGCGGGTGAATTCGGGATACGCCTCGAGTCCGCACTCGTGGATGTCGACACCGTCGTATTCCTCCTCTTCGGTGACCCGGATGCCCATCACCAGCCGGATCACGAACCACGCGAGCAGGCTTACGAGGAACACCCACGCGAAGATCACCGCGAGGCCGGCGAGCTGGCCGCCCACCGTCGCGTCGTCATTGGACAGCAGGACCGCGAGCACGCCCCAGACACCGCACGTGCCGTGCACCGAAATCGCGCCGACCGGGTCGTCGATGCGGAACCTGCGGTCGAGCAGCACGATGGAGCCGACGACGATCAGTCCGCCGATCAGTCCGATCACGGTGGCGAGCAGCGGCGTGGGTGTCAGCGGCTCCGCGGTGATCGATACGAGCCCGGCGAGGGCGCCGTTCAGCGCCATCGTGAGGTCGGCCTTGCCGAACCACGCCTTTGCCAGCAGCAGTGCACCAACGAGGCCGCCGGCGGCGGCGAGGTTGGTGTTCGTGAACACCCGCGCGACCGCGTTGGCCGACTCCACGTCGGAGATCTTGAGTTCCGAGCCGCCGTTGAAGCCGAACCAGCCGAGCCACAGGATGAACGTACCGAGCGTGGCCAGCGGCAGGTTGGCGCCGGGAATCGCGTTGACCTCGCCGCGCGGGCCATACTTGCCCTTGCGCGCGCCGAGCAGGATCACGCCGGCGAGTGCGGCCGACGCGCCGGCCATGTGCACGATGCCCGAGCCCGCGTAGTCGGAATAACCCAGGTCTTCGAGGAAGCCCTCGCCCCAGCTCCAGTAGCCCTGCACCGGGTAGATGAAGCCGGTCAGCACCACCGCGAACACCAGGAACGACCAGAGCTTCATGCGCTCGGCGACCGCGCCCGAGACGATGGACATCGCGGTCGCGACAAAGACGACCTGAAAGAAGAAATCGGAGAGGTCGGAGTAGTACGCGTCGCCGGCAGTGACGTCGGCGACCGAGTTGTCGGCCGGGCCGAGCATGCCGATGCCGGGGATGATCCCGGTGCCGTCGCCGTACATGATGCCGTAGCCGCAGAGCATGTACATGATGCATGCGATCGAATAGAGCCCGACGTTCTTGGTCAGGATCTCGGCGGTGTTCTTCGCGCGTACGAGTCCCGATTCGAGCATCGTGAAGCCGGCGGCCATCCACATGACCAGCGCGCCCGACATGAGGAAATAGAAAGTATCCAGCGCGTAGCTGACTTCCATGATCTGTTCCACGTGTTGTTCTCCTGCTTTATGCGTCC
>PWYM01000253.1 GCA_003567855.1 Gammaproteobacteria bacterium
GCAGCCCCCGGTGATCGGTTTCCGCGCGGGCGGTGACTCCAACACCAACGTGCAGCTCTACGACACGCTGGGCCGCAACTACTTCATCGGCGCGTCGGTCGGCTTCGGCGACCGCTGACGGAGCGAGGTTGCAGTGACGCGAACCCCGCGGGCGTACCACGCCCGCGGGGGTACTTTGTTAACAGGGAAGGTGCGCACATTGTGAGCCAGAAAGCGGATGCAATGCAGTCCAAAGGTGCCCTTTTCGAGGCCGACCGGCGCTACGTCTTCCATCCCTTCACCGCGCTCGATGCCCATCAGCGCGACGGCGCGCCACTGGTGATGACCGGTGGCTCCGGCGTGTATCTGCAGGACTCCGAGGGCGGCCGCTACATCGATGCGATGGCGGGCCTGTGGTGCGTGAACGTGGGCTACGGGCGTGCCGAGCTGGCCGATGCCATGCAACGCCAGGCGCTGGAGCTGTCGTACTGCCATGCGTTCTCATCAATGGCCAGCGACAAGCCGGCGCTGCTTGCCGAGCGGTTGATCGCCATGGCGCCGGTGCCGATGTCGAAGGTGTTCTTCGGCAACTCGGGGTCGGACGCGAACGACACCCAGGTCAAGCTTGTCTGGTACTACAACAACGCGCGCGGCAAGCCGGAAAAGAAGAAGATCATCGCGCGCCAGCGCGGCTACCACGGCGTCACGGTGATGTCCGGCGGCATGACCGGCCTGCCCGGTCTGCACGCGGGCTTCGACCTGCCGCTGCCGTTCATACGCCATACGAAGGCGCCGCATCGCCTCTGGGAAGGGCATGGTCTCAGCGACGAGCAGTTCGTCGCGAAACTCGTCGACGATCTCGAGCAGCTGATCGCGCGCGAGGGCGCCGACACCATCGGCGCGATGATCGCCGAACCGGTCATGGGAGCCGGAGGCGTGATCGAGCCGCCCCCGGGGTATTTCTCCGCGATCCAGGAAGTGCTGGACCGCCACGACATCCTGCTGATTGCCGACGAGGTCGTCTGCGGCTTCGGCCGGCTGGGCGAGATGTTCGGGACGACGAAGACCGGGATGAAGCCGGACCTGATCACCGTCGCCAAGGGCCTGACTTCAGCGTATTTCCCGCTGTCGGCCTGCATGGTCTCCGAGCGCGTCTGGGACGTCCTCGTCGAGGGTGGCAGCCGCTACGGAGCCTTCGGTCACGGCTATACCTACAGCGCGCATCCCATCGGGGCCGCGGTCGCGCTCGCGAACCTCGATATCATCGAAAACGACGGCCTGGTTGCTGTCGCCGCGCAGCGCGGTGAACGCCTGCACCAGCGTCTGCAGGAAGCCTTTGCCGGCCATCCGCTGGTTGGCGAGATCCGTGGGCACGGGTTGATCGGTGCGCTCGAGTTCGTCGCGGAGAAGACGCCGCCCAAGGCGTTCGACCCGGCGCTGAAGGTCGCGCCGCGCATCGTGAAGGCGGCGCTCGCGCGCGGCGTGATCAGCCGTGCGCTGCCGTCGGCGGACACGATGGCGTTCTCGCCACCGTTCGTGATCACCGATGAGGAGATCGACCGCGTGGTTGCCGCCAGCCGCGAGGCCGTCGACGAAGTGATGGGCGAGCTGGAACGCGAAGGGCAGTGGCGGCGCTGAGCCGCTGCCGCGAGGCAGCGGCCCAGGGCCGCGTAATCAGCAGGAGACGGACTCAGGCCGCATGGGCACCGAACTTGCGCTTGTAGGCACGCCAGGTCATTGCCCATTTCTCGGGGTCTTCGAGCGTTTCCGGCTTTATTGCGGCAACGGTCGCGTTGTGAGGCGCCTTCTGCACGATCTCCGGGTTCGAGTAGGCCTCGTCGGAGATCTGCTTCAGTACCGCCATCCAGTAGTCCACGTCCTCGATAGACCACATCTCGCCGACCTCCGGCGTGAACGGGTGAGGCAGGATCCACGGTTCGTGGGCCAGCCACAGCGCGTCGATGCCGAAGTCGGTGAAGCGGTTGACCACGTCGAATACCGTCACACCGGTGTCCTCGTAGAGCTGCTCGAGGCTGTAGCGCGTCATCTCCATCCGCCAGCCCGGGATGTCCGGGTGCGAGCGGGTCACGCCGCGGATATTGAGCAGCTCCTTTTCCATGTAGTTGTTGATCAGCACCGAGATGTCGCACGCTTCGGCCAGGCCGTCGAAGCCCATCGCGCGCGTCCACGCATAGGCCTTGGCAACCTGCTGCAGGTTGCCGAGGTACTCGCGTACCTTGCCGGCCGAATCCGGGCCCGGGTCGGTCAGGCTGTAGACACCGTGGTCCTCGGTGACCAGCGGCCCGGGCAGGAACGGCTTCAGTGCCTCGCTGCAGCCGTAGGCCCCGACCGCCGGACCGCCGCCGCCCTTTGGCACGCCAAAGGTCTTGTGCAGCATGAACATGCACGCGTCGAAGCCGAGGTCCCGGGCGCGGATCTTGGTCATCACGCCGTTGAAGTTGGCATGGTCGTAGAAGCACAGTCCGCCGGCCTCGTGCACGATGCGCACCCACTCGGCGATCTCGGGGTTGTAGATGCCCATGTCGTCGGGGTTGTTGATCATCAGCGCGGCGGTGCGGTCGGAGACCGCGGCCTTCAGCGCGTCCAGCGACGGATAACCTTTTTCGCCCAGGTTCAGCGTGATCACCTCGAAACCGGCGGCATCGGCGGTTGCCGGGTTGCACGGGTGAGCCTGGATGCTGGTGATGATCTGCGTGCGCCTGTCGAGCTCGCCACGTGCACGGTGATAGGCGCGGGTCACGCATGCATGCGTGTAGGCCGCGTCAGCGCCACCCGCGGCCTGGAACAGGAACTGGTCCATGCCCGACAGCTTGCGCAGCAGCAGGTCGAAGTTGTGCACGATCTCGAGCATGCCCTGCATCGTCGAAGGGTCCTGCTGCGGGTGCAGCTGCGCGAGTTCGTGCCGTGCGGCGAGCAGCTCGTTGACGCGCGGGTTGTACTTCATCGTGCAGGTGCCGAACAGGCTGATGCCGATCATGCCGAGCGTCTCCTGCGACAGGTGCAGGTAGTGGCGCAGCACGTCGGGCTCGGAGACCTCGGGCAGCTCGGGGCGCGCGCGGCGGCGCGCCGCCGCCGGAATCAGCGATGCCGCGTCGCCGACCGCCTTGCGTACCGCGGGCTCCGCGGCCGGGAAGTGCTGGCCACGACGGCCTGCACGGCTGATTTCCATGATCAGCGGTTCGTCCCAGATCGGGGCCTGGTAGCGCCGCAGTCCTCGGGTGCTGGATGTCATTGTTTGCATACCTCCTTGAGCGTATCGGCCAGGCGACGCAGATCGGCCTCGTTATGTACTTCGGTGACGCAGTACAGCGCGCTTGCACCGAGCTCCGGGAAATGCCCGGAAAGATCGATGCCGCCGAAGATGCCGCGCTCGAGCAGCGCGGCGTTGATCTCGGCGACCGACTTCCCGGTGTCGTCGAAGTTGACGACGAACTCCTTGAAGAAGCCGGTCGGGTACGGGATGCGCACGCCGTTAATGTCACCGAGCAGGCGGGCCGCGTAATGGGCGCGCTGCACGATCAGTTCACCCAGCTCCTGGAAGCCCTCGGGGCCGAGGAGCGACATGTACACGGCACCGGCGATCGCGTGCAGGTACGTGGAGTTGCCGGTCCAGTCCTTGCCTTCCTCGCGCGAGCCGTACGAGCTCTGGTGCATCAGCGTCATGGAGAACCCGCGTTCGCCCTCGCGCTGGGTATGCGCGATGCTCAGCATCAGTGTCGGGTACTCGTAGGCGTAGCGCGGCTCGTCGCGCGAGGCGATGAACCCGCCAACACCACCGCCGCAGCTCATCGGAATACCGAGCGGCTGCGTGGAGCCGACGATGAGGTCGGCGCCGTAATCACCCGGCGCGGCCAGCACGCCGAGGGAGATCGGATCCACGCCGGCGATGCTCTGCGCGCCAGCCTTGCGCGCGAGTTCGACGATCTGCTCCGCGCCGGTCTCGATCATGCCCAGCCACGACGGGGTCTCGAAATACACCGCTGCGACGTCGCCGGCGCCAAGCCTGGCTTCGAGGTCGGTCAGGTCGACCAGCCCGGTCTTCGGATCGATCGCGAACTCGACGATCTCGATGTGGGAAGGCATTTCGGGCGGCTCGCAGTAGCTGTCGATCACCGCGCGGCGCTCGGGGTCGAGCACGCGCGGCAGCAGCACCTTGCTGCGCCCGGTGATGCGCGCCGCCATGCGAATCGCATGGCCCACCGCGCAGCCCCAGCTGTAGACCGGCATGCCGATCATCTCGGCACCGACCAGCTCACCGAGCTGGCTGCAGAATTCGAACCAGGCCTGGTTGCGCCCGTGATCCGACGACGGCGTACCCCAGACCGGCGTGAGGAACTCGCTGCGGCCCATGATCTCGGTGCAGACGGCCGGCACGTGGTGCTGCCAGATGCCGCCACCGAGAAAGCTCAGGTTGTCTTCGCACGAGCGGTTGCGCGAGAGCAGGTCGAGCATGTGCCGGCGCAGTTCCACTTCCGAACTGAGTGCCGGCGGAAAGTCCACCGTGTCCTTCAGGCGGTGCGCGTCGGGGATCTGTTCGAACAGCGCCTCGACCGAGTCCACCCCCAGTGCGTCGAGCAGCTGCTGCTTGATCTCGGGCACCGAGTTGGGCATGAAGGGATGCGCCCGTCTTGCCGTTTCAGCCATCAAGTGTCTCCTTCAGGAAATGAACCCGGCGCGGCTCTGCAACAAAGCCATGGACCGGGCGCGAAACATCATCCGCAGTTCACGTTCCCGCCGCCGCGCGGCATGCGATACGGACTTGATATCGGGCGATATCTGTATCCGGATTCTGCAGTGCTGCGCGACGGCTTACAACCGCGATGCATGCGCATCGTTTCATCATTGCATGACGCGCAACGCGAGGACGCCCCGTGAGCAGATGAAAAATCGATGACTGATATTGAACGGCGGTGCATCGGGTTGATTGTCAACCCGATCGCCGGCATGGGTGGCGCGGTCGGGCTCAAGGGCACCGATGGCGATCTGGTCGTGCGCGCGCGAGAACTCGGCGCACGCCCCCAGGCGTCACTGCGTGCCAAGCAGGCGCTCCAGGTGCTTGCGGGCTGCGCGCATCCGCCGCGTGTGCTGGCGTGCGCGGGTGCGATGGGCGAGGACGTCGCCCGCGAGGTCGGATTGCGGACCGAAGTCGTGCATCATCCGTCGGCTGCCGAGAGTGGCGCCGCGGACACCCGCGCGGCGGCCGAGCGTATGCTCGCGCTGCAGCCCGACCTGTTGATGTTCGTCGGTGGGGACGGCACTGCGCGCAACGTGCTCGAGGCCGTGGGCGCGGGCATGCCGGTGCTCGGCGTTCCGGCTGGCGTAAAGATGCATTCGGGGGTGTTTGCGGTGACCGCGAAAACGGCAGGAGACGTCGCGCGCGCCTACCTCGAGAGCGCGACTCCGGAGACACTGCTCGATGACATGGAAGTGATGGATCGCGAACCTCTGCCTGGTGGCGGCATCAGCGCTTCGCCGCGCCTGTATGGCACGATGCGGGTGCCCCGGGTGCCGAGGCTGGTGCAGGCTGCCAAGGCCGGCAACCCGGTCAGCGACGGCGCCGCGCTGGCCGGCGCGTGCGAACGGGCCGCACGCGAGGCGGCACGCTACGACGTCGCGCTCGTCGGTCCGGGATCGACGATGCGGGCGGTCAAGACGCAGCTCGGCGATGCGGGTACGCTGCTGGGCGTGGATGTCTATTCGGCCGGCAGGTGCATTGCGCGCGACGCCGGAGAGCAAGAACTGCTCGCATTGATAGACGGTCGCAGCGCCTGCATCGTGATCACCGTAATCGGTGGCCAGGGATTCCTGTTCGGTCGCGGGAACCAGCAGCTCGGGCCCGAAGTATTAAGGCGGGTGGGGCGCGATGCACTGCTGGTGGTGGCGTCACCGGCCAAGCTCGTGACGCTGCCGGACGGCGTGCTGTGGGTGGATACTGGTGCCGAGGATACCGATGCGATGCTGGCAGGCCAGTTGCCGGTGCTGACGGGTCACAGGCGCACGATGATGTGCCGCGTGGCCGATGTGAATGCGGGTTCGGATGGGTACTGATCCAGGTGTTCAGACGCGGTGGTGGCCGAGTCGCCTGGAAACCGGAGTGGATCGATGAGACTGATGACCCTGATTGTTGCCGTGGCACTGGTCGGCGCGACGCCGGCTGCCGCGGAGTTCCCGGAACGTCGCCCCATCCGGGTGCTGACACCCTACGGCGCCGGGGGCGGTATCGATATCGCCGCACGGATCCTGTCGGCAGTCGGGGAGCGCCACGTCGGTACGCGCGTCGAGGTCGTCAACATGCCCGGCGCCGGCGGCATGAACGCGATGGTGTTCGTCCACAACGCCGAGCCCGATGGTCACACGCTGGTGATCAGCGACTACGGGCCACTCGTGACGCTGCCATTGCGCGAGCGCACGCCCTACGACGCCGACGACTGGGTGCCGCTGTTCCAGGTGACCGAGATCGCACCGACGTTGGTCGTGCGGCCCGACTTTCCCGATCCCACATTCGAGGGCTGGCGCCAACGGGCGATAGAAAAGCAGGGCCGCATGCACGTCACTCACGGCGCATATATGAGCTCCAGTCCCCTCCCGCTGCTGCGCCTCGAGCAGATTTCCGATATCCGCACCAACCACGTGCCGACCCTCGGTGGCGGTGAGACCCTGCAGTTCCTGCTCGCGTCCATCGTCGAGATGGCGATCACGAACTCGAGTTCCATCGCCTCGTCAGTGCAGGCGGGGCGGGTGATTCCGCTCGCTGTGCCGACCGCCGAGCGGGTGCCGGAGCTGCCTGACACCCCGACGTTCACCGAGCTCGGCTACGACGTGGTGATGCCGGTGTGGTACACGATCTTCGCGTCGGCAAAGGTACCCGAGTACCGTCGCGAGATTCTCGCCGAGCGAATCGAGGCGGCGTATGCAAGCGAGGAGGCGCGGCAGATGGCGCGTCGTGCCAACATCTACCTGCGCCCGCTGAGCGGGGACGCACTGCACGAGGTTTACGTCGAAACCGTCCAGACGGTCACCGAAACGATCCAGGCGCTGGACGAGTAAACAGGCTCGACGGTCAGGGGAGACAACAACAATGATGATCGAGATTCTCGCCGACGCCGCGCAGATCGCACTGTCACCGCCGGTGATCGTCGCGGTGCTGTTCGGCGTGGTGCTCGGCGTGACCGTGGGTGCGGTGCCGGGCATCTCCGGTGACATGGCGATGGCTCTGCTGCTGCCATTCGTGTTCACGATGGATACCGCGCCCGCCATCGGCATGCTGATGGGGGTCTACAAGGGGAGTCTGTTCGGTGGCTCGGTGTCGGCCATCATGTTCGGCGTGCCCGGTACGCCCGGGGCGGCCGCGACCATACTCGACGGCTTTCCGGCGAAGAAGGCGGGCATGCCCAACCGGGCGCTGCACACGGGACTCTACTCGTCGGTGTTCGGAGACTTCAGCGCGGTGTTGGTGCTGATTTTCATCGCCACGCCGCTCGCGCTGCTTGCGCTTAAGTTCGGTCCGCGCGAATTCTTCGCGCTGTATGTCGTTTCGATCATCGTGATCGCCTCGCTGGACCGAGGCCGGGTGGCACTGGGGTTTGCATCGGCGGCGGTCGGCATACTGCTGTCGATGGTCGGGCGTGACCCGTTCAGCGGTGCGCCGCGCTATGCCTTCGGCTCCAGCGACCTCGCCGGCGGCCTCGCGCTGGTGCCCGTGCTGATCGGCCTGTTCGCGGTGTCCGAGATCATGCTGCAGGTCGGGCGTACCTGGAAGCATCGCCTGCAGGAGGAAAATCGCCGTATAGAAGAAGCGGCTGCTGCCGAAGGCTACGACATCAGCAAGGACCGTCTGAGCTTCCGCGAATACCGGGGGTTGTGGCGGGCCGTGGTGACGGGGGCCGCCACGGGCACCATAGTCGGGGCGCTGCCGGGCGCGGGCGCGACCCTTGCCGGATTCCTGAGCTACGGCCTGACCAAGCGCTTCTCCAAACAGCCGGAGCGGTTCGGCAAGGGCGCGCTCGAGGGCATCGCCGCGCCGGAAGCGGGTAACAGCGCTACCGCCGGCGCGACGCTGATTCCGCTGTTCGCGTTCGGCATACCGGGCAGCGGCAGCGCCGCGCTGATCGGCGCCGCATTCATCATGCAGGGCATCAGTCCGGGCCCGCAGATGATAGAGAGCAACATGGTGATCATCTACGCGGTATTCGGACTGCTGCTCTATGGCAGCGTGTTCACGCTGATCACGAGCAAGTTGCTGCTGCCGTACTATGCGCGCATCTCGATGCTGCAGCCGCGGTATGTGCTGCCGGTGGTGCTGGGGCTCGCGCTGCTCGGCACCTACGCGACCGACAATTCGATCTTCGACGTCTGGGTACTCATCGGCGCCGGGCTGCTGGGCGTGGTGATGCGTGTGGCCGGCATGCCGATCGCGCCGGTCGCACTGGGTTTCATCCTGGGTCCCGGACTTGAGCGTTCGCTGCGCCAGAGCCTGATTCTCGGCTTCAACGAAATGTCATACTTCTTCCAGAGCGTGATTGCCGCCAGCATCTACATCGTTGCGCTGGTCGTGCTCGTGCTCTTCGCCTGGGTGACGCGCAAATGAATACTCCACCAGAGACCCTGGCCTCGCGCTGGGCCCGCGCCGACCGGCGCACCATCATCCTTGCCGGCGTGCTGATCGTGATCTCGATCGTCGGTCTGCTGCACGTGTTCGTCGGCCAGTGGCGGCCGAGTCCGGGCGGCAACCCGTGGATGGTGCCACTGATCTGCTACCTCGTGATCATGCCCACGGCGCTGCTGATGATCCGGGGTGCGCTGCTTGGTGCCGGGGAAGAGACCCCCGACGAAGTCGGTGGCGCGCTACCCATCATCGCGACCGCCGTCTGGGCGATCGCCTTCTTCTATGTGGTGCGGCATTTCGGGCTGGTCACTGGCACCTTCCTGTCGATGGTCGCGGCGATGATCGCGCTGTCACCGCGGCCGCGCTCGGCGCTGAAATTCGTGGTGCCACTGTGCATCGTGCTCGGCGGTGCGTTCTGGCTGCTGTTCACGCGCTTTGCGCCGATTCTGCTGCGCGATCCCTGGCTGTTCTGACCCCAGGCAGAACGCTTCGCCGACGCTTCTCCTTTACACCTGCCCCGAGAGAGCCATGACTTCACGCCTGAACCGTTCCTCGCGATACTGCTGCTCGACCTTGGCGATGCTGCTGCTGGCCGGCTGCGGAGCGGATACATCCCCTCCGGCCGGGGAGGCCGCAACCCCTCCGGCCGGGGGCTCCGATGTCCATGACCAGTTTCTGGCCGGCCTGGCTGCACACTGTGGCGAGGCGTTCGCCGGGCGGGTGATTCATGCGCCAGCGGACGATCCCAACTTTGCGGGTGATCCAGAGCTGGTCATGCACGTGAGAGAGTGTTCGCCGGAGGAAGTCAGGATTCCCGTCCACCTCGGCGACGACCACTCCCGGACCTGGATCTTCTCCCGCACCGGCGGTGGCGTGGACCTGCGGCATGATCACCGCCACGAGGATGGCACGCCGGAACCCAATACCTTCTACGGTGCTTTCGTCTCCGGCCCTCCGCTGGCGCTGGAGCCCCCATCCGCGAACCGCCATGAGTTCAAGCGCGAGCAGGCGTCGGGCCTGGTCTCCGGGTGGGTCGTCGAGATCGTCCCCGGGGAGCGCTACACCTACGGCACCCAGCGGGACGGCGAATGGCGGCACCGCTTCGACTTCGACCTGAGCACGCCCGTGGCGCTGCCCCCGGATCCGTGGGGGCATCCGCGGCTGGGCACCGTCCCCGAGCTGCCCGAATCCCAGGAGGCGTTCTGGTCGCGACTGGCCCACCACTGCGGGAATGCCTATCGCGGCGCTGTCACCGTGCGCCCCGAAACGGATCAGCTCTTCGACGGCGACGAATCGCTCACCGTGCATTTCCGTCGCTGCGGCGAGAACCGCCTGGAGCTTCCGTTCCATGTGGAGGACGATCGTTCACGGACCTGGCTGCTGACCCGAACGACCCGCGGCGTCGATCTGCGCCACGACCACCGCCATCGCGATGGCACCCCTGAGCCTGGCACGAGCACCTGGTACGGTGCGCATACCCTGGCGCCCGGAGCCCCGGAACGGCAGGAGTTCCTCCGCGAGGAGCGGCGCAACGGCGTGGTGACGGGCTGGGCGATCGAGATCGTGCCCGACGAGCGCTACACCTACGGGACCCTGCGTGACGGTGAGTGGGTTTACCGCCTGGACTTCGATCTCACGGCGCCGGTGCAAACGCCGCCGGCCCCCTGGGGGCATTGACCAGGAACCAGGCGGGCCTCACGCGGGGCGACCATCACCGGGCAGGTCAGCGCTCAGGTCGAGGACTGCACCATGCCGCGCGGATCGCGACCGAGCGCACGCTGTAACCACGCGACGAAATCGTCGCCGATCAGGTAGAGGATCGGGATCAGCCCCAGCGTGATCACGGTGGCGAACACGATGCCGAACGCGAGCGAGGTCGCCATCGGGATCACGAGCTGCGCCTGCAGGCTGGTCTCGAAGAAAATGATCGGCGCAAGGCCGA